>JAPOSK010000081.1:4239-4469 GCA_026709725.1 Paracoccaceae bacterium
GTTGTAAAAGGCAAATTACACCCGTACAGTTTGCCGATATCATGCATCAAGGCACTGCTGGACGCAGGACATGAGGATCGGCTCCTGATTTCAGGGGACATGGGGCGCTGCTCTTATCTGGCCGGTTATGGTGGCGGTCCCGGATTTGGATACATTGCCGGCAAGTTCATCCCGCGCATGCGCTCAGAGGTTATCAGCGAGACCGTAATCGAAAAAATCTTTAAAAAGAG
>JAPOSK010000532.1 GCA_026709725.1 Paracoccaceae bacterium
CGAGAAAAAACTGACAGCCTATCATGAGGCCGGGCATGCGATTGTGGGCCTGAATGTGCCGCAGCATGATCCGATTCACAAGGCGACGATCATCCCGCGCGGTCGGGCACTTGGACTGGTGCTGGCACTGCCTGAGCGGGATCAGCTGTCAGTGACCCTGACCAAATACAAGTCGAAAATTGCCATGGCAATGGGCGGCAAGGTTGCCGAGGAACTTGTGTTCGGTTCCGAGAATGTCACGTCCGGCGCTGCATCGGACATCAAGCAGGTCACGCAGATTGCCAGGTCCATGGTGACGCAATTCGGCATGTCGAGAGAACTCGGCAACATTGATTATGCCGATGAGCATCAGTCGTTTCTCGGACCGTGGCAGGGCAACGCCAATGCCAGCCCCAAGACGCTGGAGACCATTGATCGGGAAGTCCGTAAACTGGTTGAGGAGGGCTATAAGACAGCTCGGCAGATTCTGACCGAAAAATCCGAGGATCTGCACCGGCTGGCAAATGGCCTGCTGGAATACGAAACCCTGACAGGTGATGACATTCGAAAGGTGTTGGCCGGTGAGGCGTTGGCCCAGGACGATGATACGGATGACCAGAATACCGGATCGGCGACAGTTTTGACAGTTCCGAAGACCAAAAGACCCCCGCCTGAGTTTGAATCGATGGGCCTCGAACCCGAAACAGGCTGATCCGATTGGTTGATAGGAACGTGTAACGATGGGCGGATTTCTGCTCGGCTTGCTCCTGATCGCTGCCATGATCTACCTCCAGCGCCGACAGGCCAACAATCCCGGCGGCCTGTTTGGTTACGGCAAGTCCCGGGCGCGCCTTCTGACCGAGGATCAGGTGGCGGTCACATTTCGTGATGTTGCCGGTATTGATGAGGCCAAGGAGGAGCTGGAGGAGATCGTCACCTTCCTGCGAACGCCTGAGGTCTACTCCCGATTGGGTGGCAAGATCCCCAAGGGAGCCCTCCTGGTCGGTCCGCCCGGCACCGGCAAAACGCTCCTGGCCAAGGCCATTGCCGGAGAGGCCCGGGTTCCCTTCTTCAGTATTTCCGGTTCGGATTTTGTCGAGATGTTTGTCGGTGTCGGCGCCTCCCGGGTAAGGGATATGTTTACGCAGGCCAAGAAAAATGCACCCTGCATTGTCTTCATTGATGAGATCGATGCTGTGGGCCGCTCGCGGGGGATTGGAATTGGTGGAGGGAATGACGAGCGGGAACAGACCCTGAACCAGCTCCTGGTGGAAATGGATGGCTTCGAGGCCAATGACGGCATCATTATCATTGCTGCGACCAACCGCCCGGATGTTCTTGACAAGGCACTCCTCCGCCCCGGTCGATTTGACCGCCAGGTTGTTGTTCCGCCACCGGATGTCAAGGGACGGGAGCAGATCCTGCGGGTGCATGCCCGCCAGGTTGTGCTTGGTGATGATGTCAACCTGCGCACAATTGCACGCGGAACGCCGGGATTTTCCGGGGCCGATCTGGCCAATCTGGTCAATGAGGCGGCACTGCTGGCGGCGCGGGTCCGCCGCGATGATGTCCGGATGGAGGATTTCGAGAATGCCAAGGACAAGGTGATGATGGGCACCGAGCGGCGTTCACTCGTCATGACCGAGGAGGAACGGTGGCTGACAGCCTATCATGAGGCCGGTCACGCGATCGTGGGTCTCCATGTGCCGCAGCATGATCCGATTCACAAGGCGACAATCATCCCGCGGGGACAGGCGCTCGGTCTGGTCCTCAGCCTGCCGGAGCGGGACCACCTGTCCGTGACAGTGACAAAATTCAAATCCCAGATTGCCATGGCCATGGGTGGACGCGTGGCCGAGGAACTTGTCTACGGTGCGGAAAATGTAACCTCGGGAGCTGCATCGGACATCAAGCATGCAACTGACATCGCCAAGGCGATGGTTACGCGTTACGGGATGTCGGAGAAACTCGGCCGGATTGATTACTCAACCGAGCAGGGCAGTTATCTCGGCAGTGTCAATTCCGGCAAAGCGGCCAGCCCGGTCACCCAGGAGCTGATTGATTCAGAGGTTCGCCGGCTGGTCGATGAGGGGTACAGGACGGCCCGGGATGTTCTCACGGATCACCGTGATAAACTCGATCGCCTGGCCACCGGTCTGCTTGAATACGAAACCCTGACAGGTGACGAGATCACGGCAGTGATTGAAGGTCGCCCGCCGGACCCTGCCGCCGGACCAAAAAGGGATCGTGCCGTTTTGCCCTTGCATGAGGATGCACCGGTCGGCGAATCCCTGATACCGACTGTTGGCAAAAACAGCTAGGAGCACAATGTTCCTCGAATCGCACACAGCCGAGGTGATGTGGACCGGTTCGGTTTCTGATCGTGCCGCAAGTCTGGCTGCCGCCACGCGATCATCGGTGGACGTGACCTTTGCCGGCCTGCCCGGGGATGATCATGCCGGGATCACGCGACCGGCCTGCTCGCGGACGCTTGAACTCTATGCGGTCGGAACCGAAATCAAGAACACACGCCAGCTGAGTGTTGTCTCTGCCGAAGAGCTCGCTGTGATTGCCGGGAAGATCGGTATGGACGAGCTGTCACCCGAACTGCTCGGTGCCAATCTGATGATTCGAGGCATTCCATCCCTGACTCTCGTCCCGCCATCGTCACGGCTGCAATTTGCTTCGGGCGCAACACTGGTTGTGGATATGCGCAACATGCCCTGCAATTTGCCGGCACCGGGCATCAATGCTGTGAAGCCGGGGGCGGGCCGGAAGTTCAAGGCAGCAGCGGCAGACCTGCGTGGTGTGACGGCATGGGTTCAGCGTGAGGGCCGGATTGCCATCGGTGATCATCTCAAACTCTTCCTGCCGGCCCAGCCGGCCTGGCCTGGCCGGGCGCGCTGACTTGATCCTGATTGATGGTGCAGCCCATGCTGCGCGGCTTCGTGCCGCCCTTGCCGACAGGGTGGCACATCTGCAGTCACATGGTGGGAAGTCACCGGGTCTGGCCGTGATTCTTGTCGGTGACGATCCAGCCAGCACGGTCTATGTGAACGCCAAAGCCCGGGCGATTGAACATGTGGGAATGTATGCGCTTCATCACCATTTGCCTGCCACGACATCGGAAGATGCACTGTTGACCCTGCTTGGACAACTCGGTCAGGATGACACCATTCACGGCATCCTCGTGCAGCTGCCTCTGCCCGCTCATATCGACACGGTCCAAATCATCAATGCGATCCCGCCAGCGAAAGATGTCGACGGGTTTCATGTTATCAATTCCGGTCGATTGATGGCCGGTCTGCCCGGACTTGTCCCCTGTACACCGCTCGGCTGTCGTCTTCTTCTTCGTGATCTCCACGGTGATATGACAGGTCTCCACGCACTGGTTCTCGGGCGATCCAATATTGTTGGCAAACCAATGGCCGCTCTGCTTTTGCAGGAGAACTGTACCGTAACGCAAGCACACAGCCGCACCCGTGACCTGCCGGATCTCTGTCGCCAGGCCGACATTCTTGTGGCCGCTGTTGGCCGGCCCTGTTTCGTCAGGGGTGCCTGGATCAAACGCGGCGCAACCATTATTGATGTCGGGATCAACCGAATTCAACCACCACCGGCTGCCGGACCGACGCTCACCGGTGATGTCGATTTTGAAACTGTATCAAAAATCGCCGGCGCGATCACACCTGTCCCCGGTGGGGTCGGCCCCATGACCATCGCCTGTCTGCTGTCCAATACGCTTTCCGCGTATTGTTCAATTCACAGACTTCCCGTTCCGGATCCGCTTGACCTTCTGACGGCTCCAGCGTCCGCAACGTGAGTTGCCGGTTGCCCGAAAGATGAAGCCGAGAGGGGCACCGGTATTGGCCCCCATCAGCGATCAGAAACAGGCAAAAAGCCCGCTCGATCCCTGAATCTCCACCCGTCATGGTGTCGATTCATCAAGATCCGAAGTCACCCACCGGGTGAATGCAATGCGATACAGAACCGCTCTTCCCTTCACCATCCCATTCGAGGACTTGGCCCTCACGCCCCGGGCGGCCCACCCCTGATATTCCGGCCCCTCCGGGCATGCCGGCCCGGCTCCGCCCTGCGCACCGGCTTGGCCAGAGCGGTGCCCGCGTCCAGCCTGCCTGCGTCAGGGCCCGGCCCGTGTCCGTCATGGTGAGGAGGGGCAATGATGGTCATCAGTCCACACAGGTCATGCCGGATGGGGCGCGGATCATCCGGCCGTCATACCAGCCCTGGGTGCGGCAGCGTGTCCGGCCTGCCCCCGGGTCTCGCCTTTGCTCCGGGCCCCGGCAGGTCGCGGAGGACCTTGAGCCGGGCTGGCATGCCCGCACCGACCCCGGAATGGGCATCCGCCAGCACCCTGCCGGGCCCTGACGGGCGTGAAGATCCCCCGGGGCGGCCCCGGCGGTGGGCCGGCTGGGCGAATCGGCGCGGGAATTCGGGAAAAATGGGCCCCGCGGCGGATTCGGGCGA
>JAPOSK010000447.1 GCA_026709725.1 Paracoccaceae bacterium
GCCTCATCATCCTCACTCTTCAGTGCTTCGACCTCAATCTGCTTTTGCAGGATTTCGCGATCCAGTGCATCAAGTTCTTCCGGTTTGGAATCAACCTCCATACGCAACCGGCTGCCGGCTTCATCAATGAGATCAATCGCCTTGTCCGGCAGGAATCTGTCCGTGATGTAGCGATTGGACAGGTTTGCCGCAGCCACCAGGGCATTATCGGAGATCTTGATCCCGTGGTGCAGCTCATACTTTTCCTTGATCCCGCGCAGGATTGAGACTGTGTCAGTTACGGTGGGCTCATCAACATAGATCGGCTGGAAACGGCGGGTCAGCGCTGCATCCTTCTCGACATGTTTACGATACTCATCAAGCGTGGTTGCACCGATGCAATGCAACTCGCCGCGCGACAGTGCCGGCTTCATCAAATTCGATGCATCCATTGATCCTTCGGCGCTGCCGGCACCGATAAGCGTATGCATTTCGTCAACAAACAGGATAATCTCGCCCGCGGACTCCGTGATTTCATTCAGCACTGATTTGAGTCGCTGCTCGAATTCACCCCGCACCCCGGTCCCGGCGATGAGCGCGCCGAGGTCGAGAACCATCAGCCGCTTGTCACGCAGGGCTTCAGGGACATCGCCCTTGACAATCCTGAGTGCCAGCCCCTCACTGATCGCTGTCTTTCCGACGCCGGGCTCACCGATCAGGACGGGATTGTTCTTATTCTTGCGTGCGAGAACCTGCATGGTGCGGCGGATTTCCTCATCGCGCCCGATAATGGGATCAATCTTGCCATCACGGGCCAGCGCGGTCAGGTCCCGGGTGAACTTCTCAAGTGCCTGATAGGAGTTCTCGGCCGTCATGCTGTCGGCAGTCCGGCCCTTGCGAAGGTTGCTGATCGCTGTCCTGAGCGCCTGTGCCGTGACGTTATTGACAGTCAAAAGGGTCTTGGCATCACAGTCCTCGGTCGCCATTGCCAGAAGAACGCCATCGACAGCGACATAGCCATCACCCGCTTTCTCGGCCAAGGTCTCAGCCTGACGCAGAACGGCCGCTGTTTCCTGGCCCAGATAGACCTGACCGCCACCTGTCACTTTTGGAATGCGGGCAAACTCGCTGTCAACAGCAACCTTGATGGTGTCGGCATCACCGCCGGCATCTTCAAGCAATCTGGTGACAAACCCATCCTGATTGTCCAAGGCCGCCTTCAGCAAGTGAATTGAATTGACTGTCTGATGCTGGGCCCTGGTGGCCAGCATCTGGGCGGTACTGATCAGCTTGATCGCCCGTTCTGTGTATTTCCCTGTATCCATAACGATCCCCTCGAAGCACCCTCTTGCCCGACACCCGCTCGCGGCCTGTCAGCACTCGGTCTTGCTCCATAAGATGGTGATCAGTGCACTCGATTCAAGACAGCCGCTCAAGCCCTTCCCGACCCTCGCAAACCCCGGTTCCGGCTCAAGGCATCGCTCCTCGGGTGGTCAAACCGGAAAAGGGCGGAGCCTTTTGGCGCGGGCCGGGAGGTGACGCGGACCGACGCTGCCGCGAAACATTCGGGAAAGGGGGCCGATTTTCGTCAGATCGCTGATTGGGGCTCAATGCGATTTTGGCAGATCACCTAT
Source organism: Paracoccaceae bacterium (assembly GCA_026709725.1). Taxonomy (GTDB): domain Bacteria; phylum Pseudomonadota; class Alphaproteobacteria; order Rhodobacterales; family Rhodobacteraceae; genus MPNP01. The sequence goes on from JAPOSK010000447.1 coordinate 1,614, forward strand.
TATCAGGGACTTGCAGATTTCCGCGTCAGCCATACGAGGATCCCCCCATTTCTTGCCCGAAGACGGGCTGAAAAGCCTGGATGAAATGCGTTGGCACCCGAGATCATCATCCCAAACCAAGTGGTTATTCGGATCTACTCGCCTGATCAGTACATCCTTGGATGTCAGAGTCGGCTCATCGTAAGGTTGCGTCTCCACTGTATTCGCGCGCATCGCTCAATTGCTTGAGCTGGTCTATCCAGTCTGCAACCAGCGAGAATTCACATCCGAGCATGTGTTCTTCGGCCTCACCGTTCCCCTGGATGATCTTGGTTGCGACAACCTGAAACGGCTTAAGCACATCAAGTTCAACGCTCAGCCCCCGACGATGCCACTCAATTTGCAGTGTTCCATCGCTTCCTGGGACAATTTGGGGTGCTGGCACCCCAGGAGTATACAGCCGCTCAATGAGGCACGCAGCAAAGACAGCATTTGTGCACGAGACCAGTCTGCCACCATAACCATCCCAACCGATTTCAAGTCTGGTAATGTCATCAGATCTCTTGTTCAGATGTTTCATCCAGGGTGATTGATTGCACGAAACCATTTGCACTCTTGACGGTTCATGCAAAATGGAAAATGCCTGCCCAACGGTTGAAACTGGAACAGGGGCCACATCTTGAAAGGCCGCAGCGGTTGGAGGAGTCATGTGAGCGCTCTCTGCCATTCGGATTGAGCATTTTTTGTCGTGATCCTGTCAAATCGAACAACGATCTCATTGCGGTACCTGCTCATAAACTCGAAAGCGGTATTGATGGACTGGCCAGCAGGGCGTCCTCGTGCACTCAAAGACAGTCGGAGCCCATGATTGCTTCCATCATGGGTCACGGCATGCTGGATCTCATCGCTCAAACGTCCCATAGCCATCCCGTCACGATCCTTGATTATCTCCGCAAAACCTGCCTGGAAACTTTCAATATCCAGAACGTCCAGGTTAAACACATTCATCCATTGTCCAATCTCAGATGGAACCGCGATCGGGATTGTATTAATATAGCAGGCCCATCATACAGCTGGTTGGGGAATGTCCCGCCCTGACAAAGATCGATTTGGACTGCAAGGCTGGTCCGCGTACCGCAGATCATGCCTGAGAAATAACCCCCTCAACCTGATGGACTCATCAGAGTCTCAACACCTTCTCATTCGAAGATCAGGGGAAGCAGAAACGCTTCGGATTCTTCGGGATAGTCTTCCGGAGCAGGTGGAAAGGCAGCCCCCTCCACCATCCGGACTGCGTACTGGTCCAGGCGTCTGTTCCCTGAGGAATGCCGGACTTCCGCATTCAACAGATTGCCTGTTGATGACAGGGTGATTGAGACCTCCACTCTCCCGCTGACAGGCCACTGCCGTGCACGGCGTTGCTCGCGCGCGATTGAATGCCGAATGTCTGCACCCCACTTGTCATGAAGCACTGCGGTCGCCGACTCGTCTCCGGCGTCCTGACCACCCGATTGTGACCCGGTCTCGCGTTGATCCTCCACAGTCTCTTCAGAATTTGAACCCGGTGGGGGCCGGGGCGGATTCAGTTGGGGATTTGGTTCCGGCTCAGCCTGGGGTTCGGCTCCATCCTCTCCGGGAATGGGGTCTGGCCGTCGGGGCCGGGGGCGTTGTGGCGGCTGAATTTCGGGCAGTTCCGGGCTTTGGAGATGTTCAATGGACAACAGGGACGCAATGTCCTCGATCGTTGAAACGGGGTCCGGATCAGTCGAGAGTGGCTGCACAAGATCAGCGGTGCCGATCTCCGGCTGTGATTCGGACGATTCGCTCGGGGAGTCCGGGCGGATGATTGTGTCTTCGAATTGCAGGGGGCGCGGCTTTTGGGGTTGGGAGAATTGGGGCAACGGGATGATTGCGGAAAGTGTGCCATCAAGGGCTGGAGTGGGGGGCGGGTCGGCAGGCAGCGGCTGCGCAGGGTTTGAGACAGGATTCAAGGTATCAGGCACTGACTGGGCCTCAAGTGTTCCGCTCGGGGAGTCGAGACGGATGATTCTGTCTTCGAATTGCAGGGGGCGCGGCTTTTGGGGTTGGGAGAATTGGGGCAACGGGATGATTGCGGAAAGTGTGCCATCAAGGGCTGGAGTGGGGGGCGGGTCGGCAGGCAGCGGCTGCGCAGGGTTTGAGTTCGGAATTTCTGTCTGGACCTCAAATGATTCGTCGAATGATTCGATCCGGGGAAGCTGATCCGTGACTGCTGTATCGCCGGATTGCCGGAGTTGCGGCGGCTGATTGACAGGCATGTCCGGTCTCTGGAGCTGTTCAACCGGCAGCATGAGTGAACTGTTCCGGAGTGTCGCTTCCGAGGCGACCGCAAGCGGCAGGGGTGGATTGAGTCTCACAGGGTCTTCTGTCAGGGTTTCCAGTTGGGCCTCAAACGCCTCGATCTCGGATTCGAGGCCGGCGACAACAGCCTGGAGCGACACGACCGAATCGCCCTCATCACCGGAAGGAGGCGCGTTGCGTTCCGGGAACACGGCAAAGGCCAGGGCATGGATGCCCGCTGAAGCGATGATCGCGCCCAGATATGTCGGATTGAGTCGCGCCATCATCGGGTCACAAGGTCAACAGTGCCGATACCGATCTCACTGAGCCGCTTTACAATTCGTGCCAGTTCCACACCGGGGACGCTTGCATCAACATGGACTGCGATTCGGTCGACGGCACCGTCTTCGAGCAGGGACGACCAGGCAGGATCACCAATGTTTCCATCATATCCAATCCGGCCGTCAGCCGAGACATAAACGCGTTCAGTACTGACAGGGTTCTCCTTTACATCTGCGGTTGGCAACGTGATCTCGAAGGGTACCGGTT
>JAPOSK010000444.1 GCA_026709725.1 Paracoccaceae bacterium
GGAAACCGCCCGCATGATGGACGGCAAACGCCTCACCTACGAGCGGCTGATCAGCGCAAGGATTCTGTGCAAAGGACAGGATGAAACGGCATGAACCGGAGGAGGAATGATGATGGATGAGATTGTCCTGCCCCCCATAGATGCATCATCGGAAGACATAGCGAGGGCGATGTCTGGATGCAAACCAAATCAAATTATTGGGGGGGATACACAAACCATCCTGCCGAACCTACCGACCGCATCCGTAGATTTAAGCTTCTGGTCTCCGCCCTACTATGTCGGGAAATCGTATGAGTAGGATTTGACCTTTGAGAAATGGCAAAGCCTGATTGCCAACGTCATTGACCAGCATGACCGCATCCTCAAACCGGGCGGATTTCTTGCTGTCAACATCAGTGATATCCTGTGCTTTCCTGACCCTAACATACCCAGATACCAGGCCAACAATGTGCAGGGCAAGACGCAATCGGTGACATTGGATGATATTCAGAAAATGAAGAAACGCCATCCGTCAGCAAACAGATACGAACTAGCTCGTCTTCTGGGGTGCAGTGAGCAAACAGTTCAACGTCGCACAGATGGCAACAATGTGCGGGGTGGCAAGAACGGCGTATCAACAAAAGTCATGTTGACAGGCTGCATGGTGGCTGAATGGGCAGAGAGCTCAGGTTTGTATCTCTATGACAGGCGCATCTGGCACAAAGACCCGTGCTGGGCAAACAGTCGCTGGCACTCAAACAGCTATCGGGCCGTAGACGAGTTTGAGTATGTTTATGTGTTCGTCAAGCCAGGCGTTGTTGAATATGACCGCAATCGACTTGACCCCGATGAATGGGCTGAATGGGGATCACGGGGGGTATGGAATATCCAGTCTGCCCGGCGCAATGATCGTCATGAAGCCGAGTTCCCCGAGGAACTGGCCCTGCGGGTTGTAAAATTGTTTTCACCTGAAAATGGCGTTGTGCTTGACCCATTTGTGGGCAGTGGCACGACTGCGGTTGCCGCAACCATGCTAGGGCGCAAATGGATTGGTATTGACAGCGACCCGGCAGCAATCAAGGTTGCAGAAAGACGAATCCGTGACACCGGAAATTGCTGAACGGCTGGAACGGACAACAATGGAGATGGCTGTTCAGGCTATCACTGACTACAAGGATCAGGCCAGCGATATTTTCCGGGATGAAACTGATCTTCCGCAGGATATTGCGGAGGATGTCATGCGTGAAGCCATTGAGTCAATGGGCTTTTCAGGCATGCAGGAACGGCTCTATGGTAAGGTAGACTACAAGAAGGCCATTTACGCCTTCATCCCGCAAGCCTATCCAGTGGCCTTGATGTTGGATGCAAAAGCCGAAAAGGGGAACGGATCAGCAACAATCCAGATGTCCCAGACATCCATGCGGGTTCAGTTTCTCAAACAAAATGGTGATATTGTTGACGAGAGGGGCAAACTTTTTCCTTCTATCCGAAGGGGGAACCGCACTCTCCATGTTGTGACGATTGTCTGCAAGTTTATCTATGCAGAACCCAACCCTGGAACATACAGCCTAATCAAAATCATCATTGCCTGCATTCCAAACCTGATTCTTCAGAACAGATATAATCCAAATCCTGACAATACGATCTGGCGGGCAGGTCGTCATGCACCAACGCTTGGTGAGGAATTTCGAGTTCGGTTGAGTTTTTCCAAGCTCAAGAAAAAATCAGATTGGCGTGTCCGCACCTTGCAGATTCAGGTATATAATCCCCATTGCAATTACCCGATCATTCCTGTCATCGTTGATTAACTAAGCAATATCGGTTGATAATGAAGAAGACAAGATTTCGTTCAGGGATGGGTGTGATTCTCCCATGGCTGGCTTTCATTGGCATTTCCTGACGATCTCCAGTTCCCCGAATGATTCGACCGGATCAGGTCACCTGTGCCAGGCGGAGCCGGTTGTCACCGCCCCGGGCGGTGACACGGATCGGTGCAGCTGCGAAACCATTCGGGAAACGGGGCGGCGTTTTCGCCGGATCGCTGACTGGAGCCGAATGCGATCTTGGCGGATCATGCATGATCAGGGACTTGCAGATTCCCGGGTCCGCCATACGGGGACCGCACCCTTGACAGGAGGCGATGGTAATGCGTCCCGAGCAACTGACTGAGCACTATCCAAGACTTTTCCATATGGCCTGGCCTGGAAGTTGGACCAGTGTTCGCAGGAACGGTCTGCTTTCTACCCAATCACTTGTTGAACTGAGTAAGCTTGGTCCTGAAGAAAGTTGCGCGATCCTCAGGCAGCATCGGCCTGAAAGCATTGAGATCTCATGCTATGGCCTCTGTACGGCGACAATCAGGGATCAGAAGCCCATGGATGACAAAGGTGTCTGCAGGGCGCTGCGTGTGGACGACCCCGCCCCGTGGTACGAGTTGCTGAATTCCATGGTGTTCTTCTGGCCAACGATCAAGAGACTTCGGAAAATGATGGGTGCGAAGGCGTACAAAGGGATGCGCCATGACCTTCTGGTGGTTGATACAGAGAAGCTTGTCGATCGCCACCACGACAAGATCAGGTTATCGCGCATGAACAGCGGGGCGACCAAACCGTACCCCCATCCCCGTTGCATGGGCCTGTTCAAGACATTTGAGGAGTTTCCTTTCGACGAACGCCTCAAGCAGCGAGGTCGGGCCATGGCGATCGCAGAGGTCTGTGTGGTCGGCAGTATCCCGGATATCGCTGATGTGGTCGTCGATGTCCACGCGGTAACATTGGACAATTTAGGCGATCTTATTTGAACTTAGGGCCTATAGGTCCCGTTCACTCTGAGGCGTAACAGTCGCAGCGGGAACTGATCGCTCCTGATCAGACCTACCCTTGCAGAGGAAGGGTCACGGTGACCCGCTCGAAGACCGATCCGACCGGTCAGGGTGCGATAGTGGCCGTGACCGAGCCGGTCATGGCGGATCTTGCCCACTGGGCTGCTCTCCAAGGTGCCGAGCGCACGGGATCGGTGTTCGGGATGTCGGATCGCCACATTGCCAGACGGCTGGCCGCTGGGACGCAGGCTGCCGGTCTCGGGACGGGTTTCCGGTCATTCGGGCCGCGTCGGCATGGCGCAGACGATGACGGCGAGTGGTGCGCCTGTGGCGGTGGTTGCCCGGCAGGGACGCTGGACCAGTGAACGGATGGTGCTCCATTATACCCGTCACCAAGTGGCAGGGGAGGCTCTGCCGTATCTGTGAGACGGTATCGGCGCGGTTCACGCGCACCTCCTGCTTGAATCTTCCCCGGTGCCTCTGGTAGGGGCACCATTGCTATTTTTCACTGAACTCGGCCTTTGTGTCGGGTTACCCGTTGAATAGGCCAGACTTGGTACGGGATTCATGACCCGTTGTCTCGGCTGAATGGGCGGGATCCACTCCTTCAATGAAAGATAGCAACGGCCCGGCGACCCGCCGGCGCTTGGAGCGGTCTCGGGAGGAGGATCTCCATGGTCAGGTGGTCACACGCACTTGATGTGTTGGTGGGCCCATCCACACCGGGGCCCTGACCCTATCGACAACACACACTCGCATCCCGATCCCTCGCCATGCCCATCCAGGAGAATGCCCTCAATGCCGCTCTCGCGGGTGCACTGGCCAACCATGATCTCCACGCCACTCCAGAGCAGACGCGGCATGCGACCGGCGGCAAACGCTGCGATGTGCAGATCCGCCGCCGGCACGGCGACCGCTACTTTGCCGCCCTCGAGTGCAAGATCGGCCAGACCCCAACCCAGGCACAGGCCGCGGTCAGGGACGCCCAGCGCTGGCTGAAGGAGAGCGACTGCTGGAACGCGCTGGCCCTCTGCTATCCGCAAGAGATGGCCGAGGATCGGCCGGACCCGCCCCAGCGGATTCTGGAACAGGCGGGCGATCTGATGATGGTCAAGGTCAACACAGCCGGCCCGGTGGGCCGCTGGCGCAAAGGCCGCTTGGCCGATCTCGCCACGCTTGCCGATGACATCGGTGCCAATGAAACCTATGCTGTCACCGACATCCTGCAACGGGCCATCCTCGCGGCCAGCGACAGGATCGGTGCCTCCACCGGCCAGGCCCTGGCTGACATCCTGCATCTGCCCTGGGATCCCAAACGGGGTCACGGCACGGATCCGCGCCCGGCCCGCATCGCCTGCCTGATCATGGCCAACATGACCCTCCTGCAGAACCGGATGCGTAGTGAGGGTGTGCGCATCAAGGATCTGGACACGCTGCATGCAATCCGCAATGCGGCCAACACCCAGACCGCCCTGCTCGACAACTGGCGGCGGATCCGCGCCGTCGACTACGCACCGGTCGTCGATCCGGCACTGGCCATCCTTGCCGCCCTGCCGGCCGACCATCACACCGCCAGTCTCCTGACCGACCTGATTGAGGCCGGCCTTGAATGTGCGCCCCGCATCCGCGGCCTGCAGCTCGATCACGCCGGTCCGCT
>JAPOSK010000282.1 GCA_026709725.1 Paracoccaceae bacterium
CACTTGATCGAAGACAAATCACCGCCTTGCCGGTGGTCAGAACAATCCCCTTGACCTCAGGGTCTGCGATGGCCCGGGTCATATGGGCATCAAGATCACTGTAACCCTTCCACGACATGATATTCATTTTGGGAACGGGTGTGTTCCAGGTGATCACAACAATACTGTCACTGCGAAGCGCGTAATGGAAATCAGTGAATTCAGACATTGGTTTTCCTGTCGATCAGAGTTGCCGTTCCCATGCCACCGGCGACACAGAGGGAGACCAAGGCCAGCCCTCCCCCCATTCTCTCGAGCTCATCGAGGGCTGTTCCCAGAATCATGGCGCCCGTGGCACCGAGCGGATGCCCCATGGCGATTGCACCGCCGTTGATGTTCACAATTGCCGGATCAAGGGAAAACTCCTGCATGTAGTGCAGGGGAATGGCCGCAAAGGCTTCATTGACTTCGAAGAGATCAATGTCCGTGAGCGCAAGCCCGGTACGGTTGAGCAGGCGTTTTGTGGCCCGGATGGGTCCGGTGAGCATGATGGTTGGATCAGAACCTGTTTGCCCCGTCGCGGCAATCCGGGCCCGGGGCGCCAGCCCCGATCGTTCTCCGAATGACCGGCTGCCCACGAGAACGGCGGCAGCACCATCAACAACACCCGAGGAGTTCCCGGCATGGTGGACATGATCCACAGCCTCAATTTCCGGATAGCGCAGCCTGGCGATGGCATCGAAACCGGGCGTGTTTTCACCGATCTCGCGAAATGCCGGGGCGAGACCTGCCAACGTGTCCGCTGTCGTCTCCGGGCGAATATGTTCGTCCCGGTCAAGCAGGGTCATGCCGATTGAATCCTTGACCGGAATGACAGAACGGGTGAAACGGCCCTCCTGCCACGCCGTGCCTGCTCTTTGATGAGACCGGGCGGCATAGGCGTCGCAGTCATTGCGGGTGAAGCCGAAACGTGTGGCAATAATGTCGGCGGCGATTCCCTGCGGGACCAGACAGTGGTTGAGTGTGAGTTCGGGGTCGACGGCGAGGGCGGCTCCATCGGCTCCCATCGGAACCCGGCTCATCATTTCAACACCGCCGGCAATGTAACAGCCCCCCGCTTCGCTGCGGACCAGTGCCGCCGCCAGATTCACGGCATCAAGGCCACTGGCACAAAACCGGTTGATTGAGATTCCAGGGACAGTATCGGGCAAATCTGACATGAGAACCGCAGCCCGGGCAAGACACCCGCCCTGTTCACCGACCTGGGTGACCGTGCCCCAGAGAACATCGTCAACACAGTCTCCGGTGCCGGTATTGCGTGCAAGGAGTGCATTGAGCAGGTCAGCTGACAGGCGAACGGATCTGACTTCGCGGAGGGCCCCATCAGGCTTGCCGCGGCCCCGCGGGGTCCGCACAGCGTCGTAGATATATGCTTCGGTCACGAATTCTCCATTATGAACTTTCCATCGTTGGCTGGCTCCATGGCATGGGATGATTGGTGCTGTTGGCGATCTCGCGGTGCTTTACACGCTACTGCTTCTGGCAACTGGCTGATTTGAACTGCGAATCATCAACATATGCGGGACAGAGTCGTAAAATGAAGGCTCATCCAGTGGCCCGGTCGGGAATCCGGGGGAGGTTGTCTGAAAGATGAGTACCGTTGGAATCCTGAACTGTAGGCCTGAATTGCATGACCATGCCAGATCGCACCTCAAGATAAATTCTGACAGGCTCGTGCCATTATGCTGCAAAGCAGCAAAATGCAATACTGCTTTGCAGCAAAGCAGAGAGTGAATTCCGTACAACAGACATTCTGTGCCGGTTTGGGGTCTTCATCGGGTGCGGGCGGAGGTTTCAACAGGACACTGCCAACTCCGGGTTTGCATAATCCCGCAGGGCATTGGCGTTCTCATGCGCATACAGTGCCCGGGCCAGAGCTGTCCGGGTCCAGGTGCCATCCGCCAGATGTGCGTGCAGCCAGCTGACGGTATTGGGGGGATCATGCCGTGCACCGATTCGCATGGAACCGGGCCTGGAGGATCAGGATCCGGGAGTTGACTGCGTCCTGTTGAAAGACCAGAGGTCACCCAGTCAGCCAATGACAACCGGCTTCGCCTGGCGCAGGCAGCCTGATTCGGTCGAATCGTGCCAGAAATTGGGGATCGCCGGAAAATATCATTGAAAGTCAGATATATAAGAATCGTGCCCGATCAGCCGTGAGTTTGTAATCCTTGCCGTGATGCGCTACTAGCCATCAGGGAGCATGTGAGGGGGCGGGACATGGACCAAGACACCCCTGACTGCAGATTGAATGAGCGCATGGCAAGACTGGAGGAACGCATGAACACGATGCAGGCCAGGTATGAGGGCGCGCTTGAACGACTGCGGACGGATATAGCAACAGGTCGGGAGGATGCCGCCAAACGCGACAAGGCCAATATCCAGTGGCTTGTTGGCACTGTCTTTGGAGCCGCGATCTTGATCATCACAGTTCTTGGTCTCTTGTTGCGCTGACCGGGTTGAATGAAAGCCAGGCATGAAGGGGTGTGATTTTGGCATGGCTGACACGGGAATCTGTAAGTCCCTGACAATGCATAACCTGTCAAAATCGCGTTAAGCCCCAATCAGCGATCGGGCGAATAATCCGCCCTGTTTCCCGGATTTTTTCGCAGATGCCCCAATCCAGGTTGCTCCCCCGGGCATTGCACTTCAGATTGGGAGCGGGGACACCATGGGCTTGACAGTCGCCGGACGCTGCTGTTCCCCTTTCCGGGAAACGGAGAGGCCTGTCGATTGGTTTCATGACCTCACCATCCATGAACGGTCAGAGAGAAGTTAGGACCATGCCAGCATCAACCACTCCGCCGGCGAGCATGCACGCGGGGATGTCCGCACCAACGCCATTGAGTCATTCTGGTCCATGCTGAAGCGGGCGCACAGCGGCGTGTATCACAAGATGATCAGGAAGCATCTGCAGCGGTATGTCGCCGATTTCTCCGGTCGCCACAATATCCGGTGCCGGGACACGCTCGACCGGATGCGCATTCTGGCGCGTGGCATGGGCGGGTGGCGGCTGCCCTATGCGACCCTGAACGCTGATAATGAATTGTGGAGCGGCGCCAACGGGGGGCGTGCGGGCATGACAGTCAATCGGAATCGGGGCATGCCTCAAGATCCTCACCAACAGCCTTCCGAAGAGAATCCGACATCTGATGCGCCACCGGAACCGACAGGACATCATCAACAAGACTCAACACCCGGGTATTCACGGCCTCAACACTGCCGCCGGCGGGTCTCCCTCAACGGTTTTGGTAATATCATCAGCGTGATTGAGGCCGCCATCCCTGCGGGGCATGTTGTGTGATCGGGTTCCAGATGACGGAGGTCGTCAGGGAGGCGATCACAATCCATGCAACGGGGGCTCGTGCTGCTCCAGCAGATGGGTTTGGATTCCGGCCCGGCTCCAGCGAGGCCTGTCCGGTCCTTTGCCTGTTGCCTGATACGCAGGAACGGAGCCGCGGTCTCCCGTTATCGGTACGCTGCAGCTGAATGATGGCATGTCTTTGTTCAAGTATGTAATCCCCCTCCAGATCCCTTGCAGCACCAGGTTTCAGGCCGCAACTCGTCTGAAGCCTGGCCAATGTCAGGCAGTGTACCGACCAGCAGGGTCCGCATGAGGGTCACGGTAGGGGGAGCAGAGGGGTGAGTGGCGTGCAAGGTGGTCCGACGGTGTGACCCACAAGCCACAGACCGCCCGATTCCCTTGATTGTTCGGTCTCAAATGCATATGTTGGTGTTACGAGATCAACTGTGGATGCGGGGCAGTGCCGTGAACGACACCACACAGTCTGCACAGTATTCCGCCAAGAATGTCGCCAACTACTTCCTGAAACATATGGAAGAAAGCATGGCATTTCCTCCCTGAAACTGCAGAAACTGGTCTACCTGGCGCATGGCTGGCACCTTGCCTTGCATGACAAGGCTCTTGTCGCCGACGAGAATGCGGAAGCCTGGCAGTATGGGCCGGTCTTCCCGTCGCTCTATCACGAATTCAGTGAGTTTGGTCGCGGACCCATTACGCGCTTGGCCAATGATTATGAAGTCGACCCACGATCCGGAAAGGTTAAGTTGGCCGTGGCTCCAGACATTCCCAAACACGACACGCCGGTGCGGCGCTTGCTGGACAGGGTCTGGGATGTCTATGGTAAAATGAGTCCTTGGCAACTCTCCGCCATGACGCACCAGCCCGATTCGCCTTGGGACAAGACTCGGAGACAATCCGGCGGCAAGAACAACGCCAACATTGATGACAAGGTCATCAAGGCGCACTACAAAGACCTCATGAAGACCTCATGACCAGGTGTGGGGGCCGCAATGGCTGATCTCAACGCTATCCAGCCGGAACCGAGTGGCGTTACCCCGACAGAAACCACTCTGGCAGAGGAGGTGGCTGTGGCCAAGGGGGGAG
>JAPOSK010000009.1 GCA_026709725.1 Paracoccaceae bacterium
GTGCTTCGAGCCGGTCAAGATCGATATCATCAACTTTGGCACCACAGACAAGCTGCCGCAAGGCATCTCTTTGCCGATCAGGTCGATTGGCAGACCAGGTAATGATGTCCCGCAGGGCTTTTGATTGCGTATAGCGTCCTGGCTCCTCGGTGTGTACTTCTGACAGCATGATTCTCTTCATTCACTTTATATGATCGCGGGTTTGTTGACAAAATCTGCACGGCAGGTGCACATCGACCTTCTCAGAGCCCGGGTTCGGTCTGAAATGCAACGCCCTCGGGTCGAACCGGAGCCGGGGCGCACCCAGTTGCCCTCAAATCCGGATCCCGGCCCACAGGCATCCCAATTTCTTCCTGTGCAAGCATAGCGAGCCCCTCAGCACCTGACAAGACGCCCCCTATTCCCTGATCACCGAAGAGATCCGTCCTGCGAATGCACACATCCCCGCAGAGCAGGATTACGGTCCTCGAGCCTGGGCAGGGTCTCTGCGGTTGCCTGACAGTCGTGGACCCTGCCCCGGCGAGTGTCAAGAGCATTCTGAGCGACCCCGATCCTGGCCTCCAATCCCAAATTCCGACTGAACGCTTCGGTCGTCGGGATGATCCGAAGGGAGTCATCCCACCTGGGATCATGGAAAGCGTTCGGCTGTGCGGTGATGGCAGAGAACAACCGAACGCTGAGAAGTTCCGACGACAAGGTCGAGAGGGAAGACGGTTGGGATCGGAAGACGAAGGGCGTGATGCGGGAACGTGAGTCTCGGGTCGGCACAATCGACAATTGCCGGAAGACCGGGGTGCCGCGCTCAACAAGTGTGTATCGGCATGCGGGGAATCCCGCCGGCGATCAAGCGCGTCCGGATCAATATCAGAAACAGGGAAAGAGCCAGCGTATTGAAACCAAAATGGGGCAGCGGCAGATGAGTGTCGATGCGCGGGAATCCTGTCAGGGTGATCTGCCGGGCGGGTTGGAGCGGGAATGGAGGGAAGTGGGCTCTCGGCGGATTCTGGCAATTCATTCACTGATTTGAGGCTTCGATTTCAACTGGAATATGGCCGGGCACTTGCTGTATGTGGGGTGATGGGACTGTATGCGAGGGATCAACCCTTATGGGAGACGGGACGGGCTGTGGTGAATGTTGAGAGCGGTCGGAATGGGGTGGCCAACCCACCGCGTCTGGTCGACCCGTTCGCGCGGGCGATCACCTATCTGCGGGTCTCGGTTACGGACCGGTGTGATTTCCGCTGCACCTACTGCATGGCGGAAACCATGCAGTTCCTCCCCAAGAAGGAATTGCTGACGCTGGAGGAGCTGGACAGGATTTGCTCGGTGTTCATCCGTTGCGGCATCCGCAAACTTCGAATCACCGGCGGCGAACCCCTTGTCCGGCGGGGCATCATGGAACTTTTCGCCCGCCTGTCATCCTATCTTGATTCAGGGATGCTCGACGAGTTGACCCTGACGACCAACGGGTCGCAGCTGGCACGATTTGCCGAAGAGCTTTCGACAATCGGCATCAGACGGATCAATGTCTCACTCGATACGCTTGATGAGGAAAAGTTCCGCAGGATCACACGCTGGGGTCGTCTTCCCCAGGTCCTGAAGGGGATTGATGCCGCCCGGGAGGCCGGGATTCGGATCAAGATCAATATGGTCGCACTCAAGGGCTTCAACGAGAATGAACTGCATCCCATGGTCCAGTGGTGCCATGCAAACAATATGGATCTGACCATTATCGAGGTGATGCCCATGGGTGATTTCGATGATGTCACGCGCATCGGACAATACTGGTCGGTCAGGGATGTCCGGGCCCGGCTGGAGGAGTGTTACACGCTGCAATCACTCAGCGAGCGGACCGGTGGTCCGGCACGATATTTCCAGCTTGCGGAAACGGGTCAGAAGGTGGGATTCATCACCCCCCTCTCCCATAATTTCTGCGAGTCCTGCAACCGTGTCCGCCTGACATGTACGGGCACGCTCTATATGTGCCTCGGTCAGGAAGGCAGTGCTGATCTCAGGACGCCATTGCGCGGGAGCGATGACAGGACTCTCATTGAAACAATCCAGGCAGCCCTTGCCCGCAAGCCGCGCGGGCATGATTTCGATTACACCCGCCAGGGGGTTGCAGGGCGGATGCAACGCCATATGAGCCATACCGGTGGGTGATCTGCAAAGTGGAGGATATGATGAACAAAACGGTCAGGACGGATGCCGAGTGGGCCGAACAGCTTTCACCGTTGGCCTACAAGGTGACCCGCAAGGGTGGGACCGAACGCGCCTTCAGTCATGAAAGCTTCCCTGATGGTCCGGGGCAGTTTCACTGCATCTGCTGCGATGCACAGCTTTTTGACAGATCCGCCAAATTCGATTCGGGGACGGGCTGGCCATCTTTTTTCAAACCCCACACCGAGTCAGCAGTGACCGAGCGGGATGACCGGAAACTGTTTGTGAAGCGAACCGAGGTCCTCTGTTCGCAGTGCGATGCCCATCTTGGCCATGTCTTTCCGGATGGCCCACCGCCAACGGGGCTCCGCTATTGCATCAACGGTGTGGCACTGACATTCAGGTCAGGGTAAGCGACCCCATGTCCCGCAACCGGTCCATTCCGCACATGGGGTTGAATTCATGGTGGGGGAGGATCACTGCTGGGGGAAGCGGCGACCGGGTGTGTCCTGCCGGATGATGCTCTGCGCATCAACGCGTCCGAAAGCCCGTCCAAGCTGATCAAAGATGCTCAAGCGGCCCTCGTAGATTTCGGTTGTTTCGGTACTGGGTGCGATATCGTGTGCGTCGGCCATGGTCAGTCGATCAATCCGGGATACGCGACCATCCTCGGTGAAGGTCAGGGCGACAACCTTCTGTTCGGATAGGCGGGGCGCCCTGCCGCCTCTGGTCTGAAGCTGGTTGTCGACATAGATCCATGTTTCCGCGTAGAGATTATCAATGACCATCGGGCTGCCGGCGGTTTGCAGGACCTCTTCTGATGTCGTGACATTGAGCTTGATCGCCTGCAGTTCAGCCTCGGTCGGCACATGACCGTGGTCTGTCTTGATGTCCGAACAGGCGGCAGCTGCGAGTCCTGCCATGATAACCACCGGTTTCGCCAAAGCGGGTACGGACAATTCCTATCTCCCTCAACGCCTGTGAAATCGCGCATACGCATACCCCAAGGCATGCCCGTGTGCAACAATTCAGAGGCACGAAGGGCAGGATCCGGATTGTTGCGTGGAGATGATTGCCGCTGTATTTCCAAAGACTGATCGCATTGTTTTCTGTTCATTGCAATGAGACTGGATCGTGAGTGGGCATGACAGAATCCGGAAAAACCTTCGAATCACATGTCGTGCGGGTTGCCGATCTGGCCGGGGACCGACCCAATCGGTTCATCTTTCGTGCCACACGCAATGATGACCGGAAACTGGCACAGGAGATCGGCGCCCTGCGCGTCATGAGGACATGTTTGCGCGGGAGTCTTGTGAAGCGGGCGGGCGGTGACTGGCGCCTTGATGCCCATCTGCAGGCCAGGGTCGTGCAGCAGTGCATCACATCCCTGCAACACCTCACCACCGTGATCAGGACACCGGTGCAACGGACATATGTGCAGGATCCGGCGCACATGGCGAGCGGTGCCGACAACAGAATTCCCGAGGATGACGACCTTGAGTTGCTCGGGGACACCATCGACTTCTATGCGCTGTCCCGAGAGGTTCTTATCCTTGAATTGCCACTTTATCCCCGCTCCCCAGACGCATCTGTGCGGCTCCCCGGAACCGGTGATGACGATCCTGACGAGAAGCCCTTCGCCGGTCTTGCAGATTTCTATCGATTGCTTAAGGAGAGCGGCCAAGGGCCGGGCAGCAGTTGAATGATGCTGCGGGGAGCATGGCAACCGTCATCGGTCCGGTGAGTTTCATGCAGCTCCGATGCCAGCGGGGTCTCAGACGCATCAGGGAAGAATGATGGCCGTACAACAGAACAAGGTGTCTCCGGCACGACGAAACAAGCGCAGGTCACACGATGCCCTGCGTGCAGTGCATGTCATGGAATGCCCGGAATGTGGCGCCCAGAAACGCTCGCATCATATTTGTCCGCAATGCGGCATGTACAATGGGCTGCAGGTCCTGCGCGTCCAGGCTCTCGAAGTGGATGAGGACGAGGATTGACCTGGCGCAGTGTCCAGTGCACCCAACCCACAATCTCCTGACACCTCCCGATTGATCATATCGGTCGATGCCATGAGCGGTGATCTCGGACCGCGTGTTGTCGTGCGTGCCATGGCACGCATGGCACGGCGGGTTCCGGCTGTTCATTTCATCGTTCATGGAGATGATGCGACACTCAGGCGCACTGTGCGCCGTCAACGCCACCTGAAGGGGCGGTGCGAAATCGTCCATGCGCCCGATGTGGTCAGCATGAACAGCCGACCGAGTCATG
>JAPOSK010000143.1 GCA_026709725.1 Paracoccaceae bacterium
CGTTGGTGATGACTGCTCAATACCCGCGGCAAGTCGGGGGTAGAGGTTCAGGTCGTAGTCTATCCCCATCAAAGTTTCCGTCACGCCGGTCTGGTTCGACATCCACCCATTGTAACCGGCGCGAGGGTCGGGCACTTCGGCATTGGGACCGAAGGCCACAGAGATCGTCAGGCTGCCCTCCTGGGCAGATAAAGGCAGAATGTTGACGAACGCCAGCAGGGCGGCAAGGGCACAGCGTGCGATTGATGACATTGGATTCTCCTTCAGGTTAATGAATTGATTCTCTGCGTGTGATTTTACTTTGTCGCGATCCGGTTTTGGGTGTGTGGTCGCTGGATAGCCGTATGATTCACTGACACTCTGAATCTGTTCACGCCGCATCCTTGACCAGGTGCCAGGCCGGGAATGGGTCAGCATATTCCGGCAAATGGTCGAGTCCTGTGGCCACAGCATTGGGTACAAGACAATTATCCAATCGTGCCTTCACTATCGGCCAGTTGATTCCCGCACCGATGAACACGATCTCCTGCCGTCGGTCGCCCCATTGTCCATGCCAATGCGCCTCCACATACGCACGGAACCTGTCATCAGTCGGCCTTTGTTCCACCGGTACCGATGCCCACCACATACCAAGCGGCTTGATGGTGGACACTGCTCCTGCCAATGAGAACTCAATAGCCCAATCGGGCCGAGCTGCTATCCAGAAGCGCCCCTTGGCCCGGATAACCCCTGGCAAATCCCCGTTCAACACGTCAAGAATGAGCTCTGGCACAAATGGGGACCGCGCTCGATAGACAAAAGAGGCAACACCGTATTCCTCAGTTTCCGGTACATGGTCTGCGAATCCGTAAAGCTCCTTTGCCCACATCGGATGTTGATGTGCGCGCTGAAAGTTGAAGAGCCCGGTGTTGAGGATTTTTTCCGCTGCGACCTCGGATTGACTGGTCTCAATGATTTCCGCATCCGCGTTAAGGCTCCGAATGATCTTTCGGGCCGCATCGGTCTTCTGTGGCCCTGCATCCTCGACCTTGTTCAGGATGATGATGTCTGCAAATTCGATCTGATCAGTCAGCAGGTGGATCAGTGTCCGTTCGTCCCCTTCCCCCATGGTTTCCGTGCGGTCGCGAAGGAAGTCGTGGGATGAAAAGTCATTGAGCAGGTTTATCGCATCAACAACTGTCACCATGGTGTCGAGCCGGGCTACATCGGACAGGCTCCGGCTGTCCTCATCGCGGAACTCGAAAGTCGCCGCGACCGGCAGCGGTTCAGAAATACCGGTGGATTCGATCAGAAGGTAATCAAAACGTCCTTCAGCCGCGAGGCGCCGAACCTCATCCAGGAGATCATCGCGCAGGGTACAGCAGATGCAGCCATTTGACATCTCAACGAGGGTTTCTTCAGTATGGCTGAGCTCCGTGTTCGCCCGGACCAAGTCAGCGTCCATGTTCACCTCGGACATGTCATTGACAATCACCGCAACTCGAAGCCCTTCACGGTTACTCAAGACCCGATTGAGCAGCGTGGTCTTGCCTGCTCCGAGAAATCCGGAAAGAACAGTGACCGGGAGACGCGAATCTTTCATAATGGACTCCAAGGAAGACTGTGAAATTGCCACACAATACCCGGTTTCTGGATTAATGCAACAATGGTTGTTACATTAAAGACAGTTTGTGGAGAAAACGGATATGAAACGCAACAGCCGCCTGTCTCTTGCCCTGCATACGCTCAGTCATATGGCGGATGATCCGGATCGTGTACGAACGTCTGCCGACATTGCTGATCACGCTGGAACCAACCCGGTTGTGGTCCGCCGGGTCCTGGGGCGACTGCGTGAAGCAGGACTGTTAACCTCTGAAAAAGGTCATTCCGGTGGATGGAAACTGGCACGCAAACCGGAAAGAATCACCCTTGCAGATGTCTATCTCGCGCTGGATGAGAGTCTCGTTGCAACCGCAAATGAAGACAGTGACCCTGTGTGTTCGGTCGAATATGCGCTGCATCGTCGCGTTTCAGGAGTTCTGAGGGAAATCGAGCAGAGTCTGGTCAAACGGCTGGGCGAGACAACCATCTCTGAAATTCGATGAGTACTGTTCAGGGGATCATGAGAATGAACCCCTCATTGTGATTGATCAGAGTCCGAACTGCGGACCTGATACCCGCCCGGAATCCGTCATGCGGTGCTGCAGAGTCCCCAATGGTCCACGCCAGGAGTGCAGCAGGGCATCAATGTTCGTGTGATGGTTCCGCCTGTTCAGTCACACGACCGATGGAGATGACTGTTGAGCCAAAACTGCGCACAGTGACCCACTCAACCCATGCCGGATTCCCGGTCTCGTTCCGGCTTTCAACAACTACCCAGCTTCCTGGACCAATCCAGCCTGTCCGATGTGCACGCTGCAAGGCGATCGGGGCCAGATCGCTGGCATAGGGTGGATCGACAAAGACCAGATCATGGTGATCAGCCAGCCGCCGGGGCAATGAGCGGGAATCGCACCGCAGGATTCGGGTTGGAGCATCCGGACGCAATTGAGCGATATTGCGTCGTACAAGTTCCGCAGCTTTACGGTCGCGCTCGATAAAGACGGCGCGGGCAGCTCCCCGCGAGAGCGCTTCAAGGCCCATTGCCCCTGTGCCGGCAAACAGATCAAGAACCGCTTTGCCCTTGATCCGATCCCCGTGCGGGCTGTGGGTCAGGGAATCGAAGATCGCAGTGCGGATGCGTGATGATGTGGGCCGGATGTCCGGCTTATGGCCACCCGGAAGGGTTGTGTACAAACGCATCCCCCGGCATGAGCCTCCGACAATGCGCATCCTGCTTCCGACACCATCTGCTGAGAATCTGTTTCACCCCGTGAGGAGTGATCTGAGTTCGAAATTCGGGTCAGCTAGGGATTCCGGATCCACCCTGAAGCGACCCTCCAGCACTCGCTTGCCAATCATGTAGGATCGGGGCTCATTGATTGCATCAACCGCCAGGAGTTCCCTGTCCCTGAAATACCAGTGGCTGATAGAATTGGGCCCGGTTCCCGGCCGCACGACAACGCGTGTCGCACCCTCACCAAGACCGACGATCTGCAGCTTGGTGTCATACTGGTCGGACCAGAACCAGGGCGTTGGGTCGTACGTGACGGGTTTGCCCACAAGATTGTGTGCCACTGCTTCCGCCTGTTCAATTGCATTCTGCACACTTTCGAGACGAATGCGCCGTCCCTGCCAGGGGAATGAGGCACAATCACCCGCCGCCCAGATGTTGGGTGTTGATGTGCGCCCTTGCGCATCAACAGCAATCCCGTTGTCAATCCTGAGACCTGCACTGTCTGCCAATCCGGTTTCCGGCTCAATGCCAATCCCGGTCACAACAAGGTCAGCCGGTATCTCCATACCATTGGTCAGAACAGCTCCGCTGACCCGATTGTGTCCAGCCAGGCGGTCCAGTGTTACCGATTCGAGCACCGTCACGCCATTCCTGCGATGCAGATTGGCGATATGTGTCGCTGTTTCAGGCGCCGCCACCCGATTCAGGATTCGTCTGGCCGCCTCAATCACTGTCACGTGCATCCCGCGCATCGCACTCACAGCGGCCGCTTCAAGACCGATATAGCCGCCGCCCACAACAACGAGATTCCTGCCTGCCGCAACACCAACAGCCAGGTTATCAATGTCGTCAACGGTACGGATCGTGTGAACGCCCTCCAGTGTGCCGCCAAGATGTGCAGGCAACTCCCGGGCGGTCGAGCCCGTCGTCAGCACAAGATGATCATATCCGATCGGGTGACCATCAACCTCAACGCGCCTCTGGTCATGATTGATTGCTGTGCAGGATGAATTGGTCATCACGGTGATCTTGTTGCTCTCGTACCAGCTTGCTGGTCGCAGGAGCAGCCGTTCACGAGTGAAATCGCCAAGGAGGTATTTTTTCGAGAGTGGTGGGCGCTGGTAGGGAAGTTCGGATTCTCTCGTGATCAGGGTGATGGGGCCTGTAAAATCCAAATCGCGCAGCTTGGCGATCAGTGATGCAGCGGCCTGTCCGCCGCCAATCACAACAATCCTGGTCATGCCTTGCCCTCCCGGGGACATTCTGCATTGATAATCATGTCTGGTATGGATTAGATGAATGAATCAAAACCTGCCAGTGGAAGGAGTGATACCATGGTCTCAGTCGGTGACAAACTGCCGGACGCGAATCTCATGTGCATGGGCAAGGATGGCCCCGAGTCTGTTTCTTTGAACTCGCTTGTTGCGGGCAAAAAGGCTGTAATCTTCGCAGTTCCGGGCGCGTTCACCCCCACATGTTCCCAAGCTCACCTCCCGGGTTTCATCCGGAATATGGAGACCTTGCGACAAAAGGGTTTTGATCCGGTGATTTGCATCTCTGTCAATGATCCCTTTGTC
>JAPOSK010000053.1 GCA_026709725.1 Paracoccaceae bacterium
CCCACATCTTTGGCCTCAGAGGGCGTGATCTCTGGCTTTTTGCCCTTGGTCTTGCCCAGGCAGGTGAGTTCACCATCGTTCTGATCCAGTTCATGCAGCAGACCAATGTCATCGGTGGTCAGCTGTCGGACACGCTGCTCATGGTCACGACGATGTCGATGATCCTCACGCCGGCACTTTTTATGGTCTATGATCGTCTTGCCCGTCGTTACGGCACCACAAAAGAGATCATGGGTGAGGAGATTGGCGAGCAGCAGCCGGTGATCATCGCGGGCGTTGGCCGCTTCGGCCATATCACCAACGAGATGATTGTGGCCAATGGGTTCAAGACGGTGGTTCTCGACAACAATATCGAAACCATCAACCTGATGCGGAAACTTGGTATTCCTGCCTATATCGGCGACCCGAGCCGACCGGAGGTTCTGGAGGCGGCGGGTCTGTCGACCGCAGATGTTCTTGTTGTGGCTGTCGACGAGCCTGCAACCATCACCAAAATCGTTGCGCATGCCCGAAAGCGACGACCGGATCTCTTCATCATATCCCGCGCCCACAATCGCGAGCATGTCTATGAACTCTATCAGGCGGGTGCCAGCCAGATCATTCGGGAGACATTCGACGCGTCCCTCAGAGCCGGGCGGTATGCAATCCAGCAGTTGGGCATACCTGAAGATGAGGCCCATTACCGGACCCGCGGATTCTATCGCTTCAATCGGCGGGCAACGCGGGAGCTGGCCCTGCTGTGGGACCCGGAGATTCCGATCCAGGAGAATACCGACTACATCAAACGCATGCGGGAGCTGAATGCCTCGATTGACATCGTCATTGGTTCAACACTGGAGGATGTCCAGCCCTTCACTGATGGTCTTGAGGGATACCGGAACAGGAAGGATCCGCCGGCCGCAATTGACGTCGTGACGAAGACCGGTCAATCCGTGGAGGGAGACCGGCCGCCTGCGGAAAAATCCACAACGGAAGAAGACCCAAATGGGCCCGAGGTCATAAAATCCTGAATCCCCCAGCGTCTGCCAGTTCCTGAGTCAGGGGCTGTCCTTGACCAGATCAGCCGCGCGTTCAGCCAGCGCAACAGTCGGTGCCATCGTGTTGCCTGAGGTAATGCTTGGGAAGACGGATGTGTCGATAATCCGCAATCCATCAATGCCATGGACACGCAATGTCCGGGGATTCGTCACTGCCATCGGATCCGCCCCCATCCGGCATGTCGATGTTGGATGGTACATCGTCATGCAGTGCGACTGAATGTAATGACTGAGATCATCATCTCTGACCAGATCCCGGCCCGGTTCAACCTCCCTGCCAAGATATGGCCTGAAAGCGGGCTGATCCGTGATTTTCCGCATGATATGTATCCCGTTGATCAGGGTCTGCATGTCACGTTCATCCTGGCAGAAATTATGCTGGATCCGCGGCTGCTCATACGGATCAGGGCTGTGCAGGCCGACATGACCCCGTGAATAGGGACGGAGGTCGGTGGCATGCATGGCCCAGCCATGGGTGAAGAAACTGTCGGCTGCCTGGGCGGATGCGATGGTGGTGCAGAAGAACAGTTGCAGATCCGGGCGATCCGCATCGGGTGATGATCGGACGAAACCTCCAGCTTCAGCGGTATTGGATGTGAGACCGCCCCGGCGCTTGAAGATCCAGCGGAATCCATCGGCAATATTGCGGTGCAGGACCCGCGGCGACAGTCCGAGCGTGTCGTAGGTTGTCGACTCCTGTTTGACCCATGTATCCAGGTGATCCTGGAGATCCTGACCAACTCCGGGCAACTCATGGCGAACCTCAATCCCCTGCCGGACGATCTCGCTCCCCGGACCAATGCCTGACAGCATCAGCATCTGGGGGCTGTTGAAGGTTCCAAGGCTCAGGAGAACATCACGTCCGGGCGACAGGATCCGGATCTCCCCATCCCGCGCGTAGGATACCCCCGTCACAGCCCTGCCATCCATGATGAGTTTGAGCGCTCTGGCTTCGGTAATGAAGTTCACATTGGGACGGCTGCGCGCCAGCGCGGCGTAGCCCGATTCCATACCCCAGCGTTCACCACCCTTCTGCTGCAACCAGTGATAACCGATACCCTCTTGGCTTGCCCCGTTGAAGTCGGGATTGATACGATACCCCGCCTGCTGGCACGCTTCAAAATAGACCTTGCACATCCGGTTTGGGCTGCGGGGTGGAGCGACATTGTAGGGTCCGCCAACGCCATGGAATTCATAGTCAATCTGTTCGGCAACAGATTTTCCATTGAGCTCAAACGATGGTGTGCATTCTGGATCAGTCGCCAACTCGAAGTTTTCGGACCTGATGAAGTAGTCTTTCATCACGTCCCTCGACCAGCCGACTGCCCCCAGCTCCTCCCACCGATCAAAATCCTCCCACTGGCCCCGGATGACAATCATGCCATTGATCATGGACGATCCGCCAACCGCCTTGCCGCGAGGCAGATCAAGTGCCATGCCTCCCAGTCCCTCATTGGGTTCACCCCTGTAGACATAGAGCATCTTCGGGCCGCCAAGAAAGGCAAGATTCGGCATCATGAATGTCACCATGCCAAGCGGTATCCTGACGATGGCCTTGCGCGCGTTGCCTGATTTTCCATATTCCAGAACAGCCACGCGGATTGCAGGGTCCTCGCTCAGGCGCGCCGCCAGGACGCATCCGGCAACACCGCCGCCGACAATCACATAATCAAATTCTGATTCGTCACTGTTTGCGCGGGCTTCAGGCATTTCGGGTATCACCCTCATAGACTTCATACGGAGAGGATGTTGGCCATGCAGGCCACAATGGGACCAGCATAATCCCGCCAACGACCAGAAGGCGCAGCGTATCGGTCCCTGTATTTGTCACCCTGTGCATGAGATTCGGTCGCTGCAGTGATGCGCCCCCTGCAACCAGCGGAAAGGTTTCACCATCGATTTCCAGCTCGCCCTCACCAGCCAGAACATAGTAGCACTCCTCACAATTGTGACGGTGCATGGGTGAGGAATGGCCCGGCTCGATCTCGACCAGTCCCATGCATAATGTCCGTGCATCAAGACCCGTTTCGGGATAGACCAGTTTCAAATCGCGAACCGCCCTGTCCTTTTGCTGCATTGGCGAGCCATCGAGAATGTCATCGGGTGCAATTGTCGTGCGTTGCGGTCTTGCGCTCATCAGTCCCTCCATCGGCAAATTGTCCACATCGGCTGCAGCGCCATGCGCCGCCACAAACGCTGTCCTGTGAAAAAGTCCTATCACCTGCTATGGGTCAACTCAATTGCGATACGATGCTCGGGAGATGAAGTCCATGCGGATAACCGCAGTCAATGCAGTCCACTGCCGGGCCGAACTGGCACGCCCCATACCTCTCGCATGCGGCGTCCTGACGCATCGGAATTTCGGATTGATCCGGATCGAGACTGATGCCGGCGTGACAGGCTGGGGAGAGACCTCGGTGAATTTCCCCCCATGGGTCTATCGGGAGCGCATCGCCACCATCGACGAAGGCCTTGCACCGCTTCTCGTCGGCGAGAATGCCCTTGACACCCTGCGGTTGCGTGATCGCATGGTGACGGCAACACGGAGCTTCACCCGCATGTGGGCTGAAGGGGCGCTGGCCCAGGCCATCTCGGGAGTTGAAATGGCACTCTGGGATCTGAAGGGCAAAGCTCTGGACCAGCCCGTCGCCAGACTGCTCGGCGGGATCCAGCGCGACACTTTCCGCTGCTACGCAACGGGCCTCAAGACTGATGATCCCGCCGCCGGAGCCAGAGAAGCCGTCACGGCGGGCTACGGCGCGATCAAGATCCGGATCGGTTTTGATGAGGACACGGATATCTCGATGGCCCGGTCCGTCCGGGAGGCAATCGGTCCGGATATTGCCCTCCTGATTGATGCCAATCAGGCCTATGACCGCCGTCGTGCCAAGCGGATGATCGGGGCACTCCGGGATCTTGATCCCTACTGGATTGAAGAGCCGGTCCTGGCTGATGATTTTGCGGGGATGCGTGATCTTCGCAGGCAGTTCCCCGAGGTCCCGATGGCCTGGGGCGAGAACATATACCGCCTTGACCACTTCCAGAGGGCCGCCAGATCGAATCTGGTTGACATCATGATGCCGGACCCGTGTCGTTGCGGCGGGCTGGCTGCCGCGATTGACGCCGCACGCCTCGCCAAAAGAATCGGCATCCCCGTCTCGGCCCATCATTATGGCTCCGATCTTGGATGTGCGGCCATGCTGCACTTCATGGCAGCCATCCAGTCAACGGACCTGGTCCTGCGCGACATCGCCGATGCCCCGCTGCGGGAAGAGATCATCATTGAGGACCTTCGTCCAGGCGATGGCATCGTCCATTTGCCTGACGGTTTGGGTTTGGGCGTCACCCCCG
>JAPOSK010000212.1 GCA_026709725.1 Paracoccaceae bacterium
ATGCAGTGCGCCCGGTGACGGTTGTGATGTTACCGCATGAGTTGTGGACATTCCCCTGCAAGACCAGCGGCTTCCCGAAGAAGCCTGCGCCTTGCAGGGGACAGATTGGCCAGTATGGACACACCCAGCGTTCGCAGAGCTCCAAGAGACGGGCTGGTTGTGGAATAAATCGTATTGAACATATCGGTGGCCACGGAATAGGCCACACCATCGGCCCGACGCAGTTTTTGATAGCGCTCCGTGATCATCCCAAAATCCTCACCCCGTCTTCGGGCCTGCACAAGGATGTCCTCCAGTGTCGCCACATCCCTCAGTCCAAGATTCAGGCCCTGTCCGGCAAGGGGATGGATTCGACGGGCGGCATCACCCAGCAGTGCAAGGCGCGGACCGGCCAATGAATTCGCAATTGAAAGGGAGAGTGGCCATTGCGCCCGATGCCGAACACTTGCAATTGTTCCCAGTGCATCGTCAACCATGGGCTGAAGGGTCGCAATGAACCCATCCGGATGGTGACGGACGAGAGCCGCTGCGCGATCAGGCTCCGTCGTCAGAACAATTGCGGTCTGATTCTCCGGCAGGGGCAGCAGGGCAAGGGGGCCCGTTGGCAGAAAGATCTGACGCATCAGGCCATCATGGTCATGGGTATGGGTTACAGTACACACCACAGCTGACTGGTGATAGTCCTTGCTGAAACAGGTGATGCCAAGATCGTTCAGGAATCCGGATTGACCGTCACAGACAGCGAGCATGGCTGTTCTGAGATCGCTGCCGTCTGAAGAAGAGACGAACCGCCCGCCCGTTTCGATGCGTGAAGCGACAGCTGTCAGCCCATGCCGGATGGTGACCTGTTCAGTTTCCGCAAGCCTCTGGCTGACAGCATTCTGCAGATGGTGTTCACTCAACAGACAACCAAATGTCAACTCGCCGATCTCGCCCGGATCAAAGGAAAGCGTGTTTGATCCGGGTCCCCCGGGCTGCGACGCTTCGCTGACGACAACACCGGTAATCGGTTGACCATGCCGTTCAAGCACATCACCAAAACCAAGTGCCTTCAGGAGTCGGCATGAAGCAACAGAGAGGGCGAAGGATCGTCCGGATTCGCTCACTGGTGCTGCCTGCCTGCGATCAATGAGCACAATGTCAAAGTCCTGCCTCGCCAGTGCCACGGCCAGGAGTTGCCCGACAGGCCCGCCACCGACAATGCCAATATCTGAAATCGTTTGCATGGAGTCAACATGCTGGACAAAATCCGAAATGCAAACATCATATTCACCTGATTGGGTTTGGGAGTATTCAGATGTCGAAATCCTGGCTGCGCATGACGGCATGCGCTCTCGGCCGTGGTCTGAATGACGGCAGCATCGACCCGCTGTGTCTTACCGAGACCTATCTCGAGGCAATTGAGTCCAGCCCGCATCACGCTGCGATCTATTCTTTTGTGACAGCGAAACGCGCCATGCATGAGGCTGCATCGGCAGCGAATCGGCAAGCGGTCGGGAAAAGAGCGTCGCTTCTGGATGGGGTCCCGATATCATGGAAAGACCTTTTCGATACACAAGGCATACCGACGGAGGGGGGTTCGGAAATCTATCGGGGCCGGATCCCTGAAGCGGATGCTGCATCGCTGAAACATGCGGGTCAGGCTGGCATGGTCTGTCTGGGCAAGACCCATATGTCCGAGTTGGCATTTTCCGGACTGGGGCTGAATCCTGTAACAGCCACACCGCGCTGCATCAACGATCATGACTGTGTCGCCGGTGGCTCATCATCAGGGGCCGCCGCATCCGTCGCCCACGGGTTGGCAGCAGCAGCAATCGGGAGCGACACCGGTGGGTCCGTACGAATTCCAGCCGCCTGGAATGACCTTGTCGGATTCAAGACCAGTCTTGGCCTCATTGATACCGGCGGGACCATTCCGCTCTGCCACAGTTTTGATACCATCGGACCTCTCTGTCGATCTGTCGAGGATGCTGCGGCCATCCTGGCGCTCCTGACCTCAAGGCCGATCGCCGCCCCCGCGCCGCGCCGACTGGCTGACATGATATTTCTGATCCCGCGTTCTGATGACCTTGATCCGGTTGATGAGCCCCCCGACAGAGCGTTCAGGGATGCGCTTGCAAGGATTCGGAGGGCAGGAGCCCGCATAAGGGCGGCACCGGTCGCAAGTCTTGGTGCTGCCCTCCAGCTGGCACCGATTCTCTTCTGCACGGAAGCCTATGCGGCGCACGCGAGTGCTGCCGACGGCAGATGGAACTGCGTCTTTGAAGGTGTCCGTAACCGGTTTCTTGCGGGACGGGACACTGCTGCCCATGAGTATATCAGCGCACTGGCCGAGCTCAAATTGCGCAGACAGGAGTATCGCCTTGCGGTCCGGGGGTATGACGGCATTCTCCTGCCAACCTGTCCGATCATGCCACCCACACTCGAGCGATTGTTATCCAGAACTGATGATTACACCACACTCAATCTCTACGCACTCCGCAACACACGTCTGGCCAACCTTATGAATGTCCCGGCCCTGACACTCCCCACACCAACACCATCCGCAGGTCTGATGGTTCTTGGCCATCACCGTGAAGAGAATGCTCTTCTCGGTATCGGTGCGGCACTTGAGGAATTGCTTGGCGTCAGTCCTTGAGAACCACACCGCCTTTTTCTGTGACAATGTACTGGGGATTGCCGGGCTCAACCTCAATTTTTTGGCGCAACCGGTAGATATGAGTCGCCAGAGTATGGGTTGCTCTGCTGGGATCACGATCCAGTTCCAGCAAAAGATCCTGTCGTGAGACCTGTGTCCCGCGCATGCGACACAGCTTGTGCAGGATCGCCGTCTCCGAACGGGTGAGCGTATTGTGCAACTCGCCGTTATCCAGAATTTGCTCCCGGCCCGGGCTGAAGGTCAGTCGACCAATGCTGTACTCGACCTTGGGCTGATCCCGAAATTCAACAAGGCGCTTCTGGATCCGTGCCAGCAGGACACGTGGAGCCAGAGGTTTCCGCATGTAATCGGTCGCACCGATGCTCAGGAAATCCTCTTCGTCCTGTTCATCTGTCGCCACGCCTGTAATCGCGATCACCGGACAGTTCACATGATCCTTCAGCAGCAGCTCACAAAGCTGCTTGCCAAGACGTTCGGGCTTGAGACCCGGTGATCTCGGAAAATCACAGTCAAGGAGGATCAGTCCGATACTGCTATCGGTTCTGACCCGCTCAATAACCTGCTCGTAATTTGACGCCTCAAGGACATGCGTAATACAGAACTCGGCGAAGGCATTCGGCACTGTGATCATATCCCGCAGCATCCGGCGTTGATCGCTGTTGTCCTCAACGATCAGGGCTGTAAGCCGTTCAACAGGAACGGAATCCATCTCTGCAACCATGGTCATGGCACCTGTGGCTTCCCGCTGTTGAAGTTCAACCGGATTCCGCATTCATCGCGGATGATCGGTTCCTGATAATCCTCTTCAACGAGCCGGAGTTTCTTGCGGATTTCCGAGAGGTGGACATTGAGTTTGTGGGCATTGTCCCTGCTGTCATCACCCCAGATTTCCATCACCAGATCGCCCGCCGATATCGGCAGACCCCGTTGCCGGTACAGGCAGCCGATAATTTTGGATTTCATCGGATCAAGCGTTTGCTTCATGACATTGCTCCTGCTGCGCAGATTGTAGTCATACTGTTTGCTGTCAGCATAATAGACCCAGGGGCCGAACTTGTAGCGGGCATAGTGCGAGGTCTCGCGAACCCGGAGTTCATAATTGATCCGGTTCAGGAATGTCTGGTGGTTCGCTATGGGCTTCTTCTCGTAGTGGTTCGCCAGACCAAGCTTGACCAGATTCTCCTCGCCCTTCGGGGCCAGCTTGTATTTGCCCGTAAGGATGATAATCGGCATTCCCGCATCCAGTCTTCGAAGTTTTCGACAGGACTCCTCTGCCAGATACTCTGACCCCTCGCCCACCCGTGCCGGCATAAAGTCATCAAGGATCACCAGATCGGGAAGCACCCGCTCAACTGATCCCAGGGCCTGCTCAAGGTTTGCCGCCATCTCAACCTGCTCGATCCGATGGTCCTCAAGCTCCCGGTTCGCAAGAAGAAGTCCTGCGAGGCTGTTCCGCTGCGGTGCATCATCCTCAACAACCAGCATCGTCACTGGAACGAGATGCTTGTCGTCACCGTTTGTCATCATACAACCCGATCTCTCATCACCCTCCGCTTTTTCAATGGATTGGCCCCTGCCGTCAAACAAATACTTCTTGACCGTCACCCGGTCGATCCCGAACCCGTCACCAACCGGTTCCAGCAGAAGAAGCCCCTGTCAGGATTTCAATTCCCCGACCCTCCCAAAGACCCGCATGGTCAGCCGACCCGCCGCCG
>JAPOSK010000323.1 GCA_026709725.1 Paracoccaceae bacterium
ACCAGCGAGGCAATATCCCCCCTCCCCGGGATACGATTTGCAAAGCGTTCAGGCTCAAAGTGATCAAAATCCGCAACCTTTTCACCGGGCCCAATGAAGCGGATTGTCTTTCCGGTCACCGCCTTCATGCTCAGCGCGACCCCGCCACGGCCATCGCCATCCATGCGAGTCAGAACAATGCCGGAAATGCCAAGGCCTGAATCAAAATCCCGTGCGATGTTGACGGCATCCTGACCTGTCAGACCATCAACGACCAGCAGCGTTTCCCGTGGCCTGGCAACATCCCGTATTGCTTTCGCTTCATCCATGTGTTCATCATTGACGTGAAGCCTGCCGGCCGTGTCAAGCAGGACAATGTCGTATCCCGACTCGCGCCCCGCGTGCACAGCGGCCTGGGCAATGGTCGCCGGGTCCCGGTCCGGGATGATCGGCAGGGTTTCAACGCCGATCCGTTCACCGAGAGTTGCAAGCTGTTCCATGGCTGCCGGTCGGCGTGTGTCGAGAGATGCCATGAGGACGCGCCTGTTCTCTCTCTCCTTGAAACGACGGGCCAGTTTTGCTGTTGTCGTGGTCTTGCCAGAGCCCTGCAGACCCACCATCATGACGACAGCGGGGGGATTGCTGATCTTCATCCCGCCCTGCGTGCCATCGCCGGCAAGGACCTTGACGAGCTCATCGTAGACAATCTTGATAACCAGTTGACCCGGGCTTACGGAACGCAGAACATTCTGACCGGTTGCACGGCGCTGGACAGAGCGGATAAAGCTCTTGACAACGGGCAGCGAGACATCTGCGTCCAAAAGTGCGGTGCGAATATCCTGCATGGAACGCGCAACATCGGCTTCCGTCAGGACACCCTTTCGGGTCAGACGGTCGAATGTTGCGGAAATCCGCTCTGAAAGTGACTCGAACACTGGCAAGCCCCCACCATTATGGTTGGCCGAGATCGGTTTTTGGACAACAGACCATGCCCATCCGTGGGCGAAACCTCGCTGACGGATGTCGGTCCCGACATGGAAGCCGGAAACCGTCCATCTCCACGAAATCGGTGAAGGTGGGGCAATTATTGACTTAATGCCCGAAGGTCAATCCGGTAATCTGTCATCAACAGCGTTCTTTGCAAGAGACGATCGTGCCGCGATATTTCATTCCGCTCTCCCAACCCGCCCGCGGCCATCTTGCCATGCTGGGGTTTTCGTTCGGGATCGCCGGATCGTTCAGTCTGGGCGGTCTCGTCGCCACCCTGATCAGTCCGGTCGCCCTGACAGCATCACGATTTGCGTTGGCTGCAATCATCATCGGAGTTGTTGCCGGCCTCAACCTCCGTCTCTCCCGACAGCACTTTCAGGGCAGTTGGCGCTACTGTGTCGGGGGCATGCTCATGTCGGTCTATTTTGTCCTGATGTTCATTGCCCTCAAGACCGCATCACCGGTTTCAGTCAGTACAGTGTTCACCCTGACACCCCTCCTGTCCGGAGTGTTCGGCTGGCTGCTTCTGCGTCAGGTGATGTCCCGATCCTCAATCCTGGCACTGGGCATTGGTGCCCTGGGTGCGGTCTGGGTCATCTTTCGCGGGGATCTGGATGCGATGCTGAGCCTGCGCATAGGCACAGGCGAGTTGATCTTTTTTCTGGGCTGTGTCTCGCACGCACTCTACACCCCTTTTGTCCGCAAGGTGAATCGCGGTGAACCGGTGCAGGTCTTTGTCTTTGGCATGCTTGTATCCGGTGCCATCCTTCTGGGCCTCTTCGGATGGCATGATGTTGCCGAAACGCCCTGGACCATCCTGCCCGGAATCGTCTGGATTGCCATTGCCTATCTGACGATCATCGCCACAGTACTGACGTTCCTCGCGGTGAGCTATGCGTCGTTGCGACTTCCAGCGGCAAAGGTAATGGCATACACCTATCTGACACCAAGTTGGGTGCTTGTTTGGGAGGCAGCCCTGGGTCATGGCTGGCCGGATGGCAAAATCGCCATTGGGTTGGTGGCAATCGTCATCGCTCTGTTGATGTTGCTGCGTCATGAGCCTGGTTGAATCCGGTGTGCCTGTTGCGGGATATTGGCAGTGAAGAACACAACTCAAAGCCGGAGACTGTCAAACCTTGGTGACAGAATCAAGTCACTGCAGACGAATGAGCAGCCGGGATTTGATCGGGATCACCCGGCCAATCAGGCCCATGTTGCCTGGCGTATGGTCATTGATCTTGTTGCCGGCATCGGTGTGGGTGTCGCGGTGGGTTTCGGTCTGGATCATCTCTTTGGAACCCTGCCTGTTCTCATGGTCATCTTCACGTTGACCGGTTTGGCTGCCGGTGTAAATCTCATGTTGCGCACTGCCAAGGAAGTGAGTAGTGCGGAGCGCGAAAAGTCCAGCGAGTCTGACGGAGCCAATCCTGGCCAGTCGACAGGGCAGGCGGACAGGGGCACAAGAGGAGACGCGTGTGGCAACTGAAGCAGGTGATGGCCTGGTCATCCGTCCCATGGACCAGTTCATTGTCAAGCCGCTTTTCGGTGATGGCCCGCTCATGTGGTATACACCGAGCAACACATCGCTCTGGATGGCATTCAGTCTGATCGCGGTGGTTCTGCTGCTTGTGCTGGGCACCGCCCGTCGGGCACATGTTCCGGGCCGCATGCAAATGATCGCCGAACTTTCCTATTCCTTTGTTTTCAACATGGTCAGGGATGTTGCCGGTCGTGATGCGCTGAAATATTTTCCGCTCATCATGTCAATCTTTGTCTTTGTCCTGTTCTGCAATGTGCTTGGGCTGGTGCCAATGAGCTTCACCCCGACATCACACATCGCTGTGACAGCAACATTGGCACTCGCGGTTTTCCTCAGCGTGACGGTTCTTGGATTTGTCCTGCATGGTTTTGGCTTTCTGCGCCTGTTCTGGATTTCATCCGCACCCCTGCCCCTGCGGCCCGTTCTGGCGGTGATTGAGGTCATGTCGTATTTTGTCCGACCGGTCAGCCATTCCATTCGGCTGGCAGGCAACATGATGGCCGGTCACGCGATGATCAAGGTCTTCGCAGCATTTGCCGGGGTTCTCGGGTTTGGGGCGTTTCTGCCAATCGTGACGATTTCTGCCGTGTTTGCACTTGAATTATTGATCGCATTCATTCAGGCCTATGTCTTTACGATACTGACATGCGTTTATCTGCGGGATGCCCTGCATCCAGCTCACTGAGGCTGAACGGTTCACTGAATTTGAGCATTTTGTTTTGAGAGGAGTTTTTCATGGAAGGTGATATCACACAGATGGGAGCGCTGATTGGTGCCGGGCTGGCATGCACAGGCATGGGGGGTGCTGCAATTGGCGTTGGTCATGTCGCCGGGAACTACCTTGCCGGTGCCCTGCGCAACCCGTCCGCTGCCGCATCCCAGACAGCCATGCTGTTTATCGGCATCGCCTTCGCCGAGGCGTTCGGGATATTCTCGTTCCTCGTGGCACTGCTTCTGATGTTTGCTCTCTGACGCTGTCAGAGCAGGACATCGGACCGGTTGGCAGGACCTGACTGATGGCGGCACCAGAGAGTGCTGAACAGGCGGGCATTCCCCAGCTTGATATCACGGCATACCCCAACCAGATCTTCTGGTTTTCTGTGTTTGCCCTCGCGGTCTACCTCGTTGTCAGCCGGTTGGCCAAACCCCGGATTGGCAGCGTTATTGCCCAGCGCGATGCACGGGTCAGGAGTGCGCTGGACAGTGCCGAGCAGTCTCGCCAGCGGGCGGCTGAACTCGAACAATCCATTGATTCTGTCCTCAATGAGGCAAGGCGGGAAGCAGAGCAGATCGCTGCCACAACGCGGAACCAGATCCTCCAGTTGCAAAATGAGGCGATCGACAGGGCCCGTGTGCAGATCGCCGGTGAAACCGCTGCTGCGGAAACCCGCATTGATGCCATGCGGGGCACATCAGGATCGCTGGTGGACGAGATTGCACGGGATACAGCTGCAGCCATCGTGGCGCGCATTATGCCTGCGACCGACCTTGAAAACCGGGTTGAAGAGGCTCTTGCCCGCATGCGCACGCGGGAGCAGACCACGCAGGGGTCGGTGTGATGCCCCGACTGATCGTCTGCCTTGTCCTGATGCTTGGTGCGGCACCGCTTCATGCTGCATCCGGGCCGTTCCTGTCCTTGGGCAACACCGATTTTGTTGTCCTGATCTCCTTCATTCTGTTCATCGCTGCCATGATCAGGTTCAGGGCACCCCACTTTGTCGGCAAGCTTCTGGACAATCAGATTGCCGGAATCCGGGAACGAATTGAGGGTGCCGAGGCCCTGCAGGACGAAGCCCGCACCCTCCTGGCAGAGCTTGAGGGGCGGCAATCTGAGGCGACTGCCCATGCCGAGACCATTGT
>JAPOSK010000526.1 GCA_026709725.1 Paracoccaceae bacterium
GAGAGGGGGGTGTCCACGTACGGTGAAAAACTCCGGCCGCCGGTTGGCGAGTGTCCGGGCCGCCCGGCTGACAGTGCTGCCAATGTCGAAGAGTTTGAGATCAAGAAACAACCGCTTGCAACACTGATTCCGAACAAATTCAATCAGCGAGAACCCTTCACGGTTCAGTGATCCAAGACCGATCTTGTAAAAACCGATCCTGTCTCCCAGCTGCTCGACAAGTGCTTGCGCTTTCACAGGATCATCATGATCAAGGGCGACAATAAGACGGTGATCCCGGGTTGTGTCCATCTGCTGGGCTCTTGCGCATCACTTGCCGATCATTCGGGTGGTTGGCCCGGCAACATCAGGCCAGCATCCCCATTCAGCAGCTGCCGTGCTTACCGCGTGATCACCATCCGACCCTCGACAGTTGGGCTGACAGACCCCCGTGACGAGATATAGTCAAAGACCTGGACGGTCATCAGAACCGATGCGTTGGCGTCAATGATGCGGGTATTGTCGATCAGCATATCATATCCATCGCCACCGGAGGCCAGATAATCGTTGATTGCCAGTGTCAACGTCTCGTCCGGATTCAAGGGTGCGTCCCTGTACATTACGCCTTGAACGCGGTTGCCCGGAGGCTGAGATGGATCATAGGTAACCGTGATCCCGGAGACATGCGGAAAGCGTCCCGCCCCGTTTTCAATTTCACTGAAGCCGTTTTCAAGCACATCGATCAATTCCCGGCCGGAGATTTCAAGGAGCATCGTCCGGTTTCCAAAGGGCAATTCGCTTTGAATGTCACGCCGGGTCAGGACTGTGCCGGGTTCATATTCCCGGTCAGCCCGGATGCCCCCGCCATTCATGATTGAGACATCGGCATCCGTTGCCTCCCTGATTGCGTCTGCAAACAGATTGGCGATGGCGGCCTCTTCCGAGCGCACGGTTGAGCGACGGCTGTCAAGTGCTGTCGTCGTCGAGCCAAGATCAACATCCAACTCCTCGCCCAGCCGTTCTTCATAGACGGCAACCGCAGCAAGGATATCGGAATTGGGCTCGACCTTTGCAGTGTCGATCACCTCATAATCAGCTGACCAGACGAAGCGCGGGCCATTGCGCCCCTCAACCTCGGCCAGCGTCAGATTGATGACAGTCACCCAATCGGCCTGAGCACCCGATTCGACATAGAGAAGGTCATCGCCATAATCGATGCGGCGAATATGATCATCCCCGCTCAGGATGATATCGACCTCCTCCTGCCCGATCAGTTCTGCATCTTCACCGAGATCCGTATGGGCAAGGGCAATGACCAGATCAGCACCCTGTTCGCGCAGCAGCGCGGAGTGTTCAGCGGTCACGGCAAGGGGGTCGAGGAAGGTTATGTTGCCCGGGCTGGACTTGATCGCGGTGCCCTGGGTCGTCAGACCGAGAATGCCAATCCGGTACGGGCCGGCATCAACCATGATCGAGGGCAAGACACCTTCAAGGAGATCGCCGTCCGGATCGACGGCGTTGGCGCTCAGGACCGGGAAACGTGCCTCGGCCACACGTTCAACTGCCACTTCAGGACCGAAATCGAATTCATGATTCCCTAGAGCCATGGCTGTCAGGTCAAGCCTGTTGAGCAGATCAATCATGTGCCGACCCTGGTCAAAGCCGGCCAGAAGAGAGGGTGAGATTGTATCACCGCCGAAGGTTACAAGAACCCGGTCTTCAGCTGCCCGGACCGAATCAATCAGACCCGCCAGCCGGGCCACGCCTCCACGGCCTCCTTTTTCTTCCATCCGGTCGAGGTCATTGAAGTGGACAATGGTCAGGTGGACGGTTTCACCGTAGGCCGTGCCGGCAAACAGAAACGCGCAGGCAATGAGGGTTTTGCCGACGATAAATTTTGCGGTATGAAACATCGTTCGTACATCTCCAAATAAAGAGCAGGTTCCGTTGGGCGGTTCTATACCGCTCAGCATGAAATTGCTTCAAGAACAGACTCCCGTCACGAATATTTTATAAAACCCCTCACCCCGACTTTCCGATCACGATCAGACAGGCTGCAACTGTGCTGGCAGATGTCTCTTCATAATGTTATAATGTAACATCCAGTCGCTGGTAATCTGACGAATCATGACACGCAAACGAACACCGACGGATCCAGATGGCCGGATGCAGGTCGCCATGGCAAAACTTGATGACAGGTGCCGTGCAATGGGATTGCGGGCGACACCCCTGCGGAGCAGGGTATTCGCAATCCTGTTGGCTGAGAAACGACCCATTGGTGCATATGAGGTCATGGACCGACTTCGGGACGACGGCAAAACCATTCACCCGCCGGTTGTCTACCGTATTTTGCATTTTCTCGAAGAAAACGGCTTCATTCATCGTATTGCCAGCCGCAAGGCCTACACAGCATGCACCGGAAGTCATGAATCCGGTCAATATGCCCTGCTGATCTGCCGGTCCTGCAAATCTGTCGAAGAGGTCGATCTGGCTGATGACGGCACCACTTTTGTTGACTTGGCTAGGGCGGCCGGTTTTCAGGTTGAGCAGACATTTCTTGAAATGGAGGGCCTGTGCCTGCATTGCAGTTGAGTGCCGATGACCTCTGTCTTGTCAGAGTCGAGAATCTCCACATACAAATCGGCAGGTCATCACTGCTTGAAGGAATTGATTTCACCATTGCACCCGGGGAGATCATAACAGTCATCGGGCCCAATGGTGCCGGGAAATCAACGCTTGTGAAAGCCATCATCGGATCTCTGCCGCCGAGTGAGGGATTTGTTCGCAAGCGCAAGGGGCTGCGGATAGGCTATGTTCCCCAGCGCATGCATGTCGATGCCAGTCTCCCCATTACTGTTATGCGATTCATGGGATTGCCGATCAGCCAATCCAAGGATGCGATCAAAAGGGCTCTTGCGCAGACCCGGGTTGATGACTGCATGCATCGCCAGCTCTCGGAATTATCATCAGGACAACTCCAGCGTGTCCTGGTTGCGAGGGCTCTCCTGGTAGAACCTGATCTACTGATTCTCGATGAAGCCACTGCGGGTCTTGATCAACCGGCGGCGAGTCGGTTCTTTCTTCAGATTGAAGCAATCCATCAAC
Source organism: Paracoccaceae bacterium (assembly GCA_026709725.1). GTDB lineage: Bacteria > Pseudomonadota > Alphaproteobacteria > Rhodobacterales > Rhodobacteraceae > MPNP01. The sequence goes on from JAPOSK010000526.1 coordinate 3,085, forward strand.
AGATCAATTGTGCAATCATGATGGTGAGTCACGAACTCAACATGATTATGGCAACATCACGAATCCTGTGCCTCAAACACCATCTTTGTTGCCAGGGCACACCGGAAGAAGTTGCCCGGACACACGAATATCACACACTCTTTGGTGATACAGTCCTTCAATACCTGCCCGGGATCGCCGCCTCCCCTGCACAGTTCGATCATCATGAACCCGGGAATGATTGTGCTGCTTGACGATTTTGTCGTCCGGGCCGCCCTTGCCTCAATCGGAATTGCAATCGTTGCAGCACCGCTCGGCTGTTTTGTTGTCTGGCGCCGGATGGCGTATTTTGGCGATACATCCGCACATGCTGCCCTGCTCGGCGTCGTCCTTGCTCTGGCCTTCTCCCTGCCGATTACACTCTCCGTAATTGCGGTTTCACTTCTTATGGCCATTGCTGTGACCTATGGTGGCGGCAAACTTGCCACAACTGATACCATGCTTGGTGTTGTCAGCCACGCTTCTGTGGCCTTTGGTCTGGTTCTTGCCGCCCTGCTTGTTGATGTCCGGATTGATCTCCTCTCCCTGCTCTTTGGCGATATTCTGGCTGTCTCAAAGACCGATCTTGCCATCATCGGTTCTGTCGTCATCGGTGAACTTCTGCTCTTTTACTGGTGGTGGCCGCGCCTTCTGACCTCGACTCTCAATTCTGATCTTGCCCGGGCAAGCGGCATTGCACCCACCCAGACTCACCTCATCTTGACACTGGCACTTGCGATGCTCGTTGCCATTGCACTCAAGGTTGTCGGCGCTCTCCTGATCGTTGCCATGCTGATCATTCCGCCCGCCGCCGCCCGACCCCTCTCAAAAACTCCGGAGCAAATGGTTGCAATCACAGCACTCCTCGGTACCGGATCTGCCATTGGTGGTCTGACCCTTTCGCTGCTCATTGATATTCCAACCGGACCCGCGATAATCTGTTCTGCGACATTGCTCTTCCTGATCACCCGCATCAATGCTGCAGCGAGGGCCTGATTCGGCATCCTGCAATCCCTTGTGGCTATTGATCTACCGGTGGCATTTTCAGGATTTGTCAGTCATTTTCCTTGCCCTGGAACGCCTTCTGGATGTCTGGAATGACAGGATCATGGTGCCAGAGTTCAATTGTGTCCAAAACAGGGGTTGCAACACCTCGCTCCTGTCCAGGTCTGCAAAGGACTGTCTGTTGTCCGGCCGCCGTGCCGGGCTGAACTGGAAATTCCTCCAGCCATCAAGCTGGCATCTGATCAAAATATCTATGACGG
>JAPOSK010000169.1 GCA_026709725.1 Paracoccaceae bacterium
ATCGGGCGCGCGGGCTTTTGGCCGGGCACGGCAGTCGAACAAACCCGGAAGCAGGGCCGGCACCCGGAAGTCGCCATTCGGACAGCAGGACAAGACATAGCCGTCCATGACTGCGGGGTCCGGGCATCACGGCCCCGATCCGGTCCGGAGGATAGAAGAGCAGGAGTCGGGGATATGTGTGGCATTGTTGGCTATCTGGGTCACAACGAGGCGGCACCCATCCTCGTTGAAGCCCTGAGACGGCTGGAATACCGCGGCTATGACAGTGCCGGAATCGCCACGGTCCATAACGGCACCATGCACCGCCGCCGGGCTGTCGGCAAGCTCGACAACCTCTCCGATCTTCTCGTCCATAACCCGATCCGGGGCACCATCGGCATTGGTCATACGCGCTGGGCAACCCATGGTGCCGCGACAGTCGAAAACGCGCACCCCCAGGCCAACAGCTCTGTTGCCGTTGTCCACAACGGTATCATCGAAAACTGGCAGGCGCTGCGTGAGGAGCTCATCGCTGCAGGCTACACATTTCTATCGGAGACCGATACGGAAGTGATCCCCGTTCTCTGCCAGCAGGGGATCGACCGGGGTCTTGAACCCCATATGGCATTCAGAAGGGCCATTGACCGCCTTGAGGGCCAGTATGCCATCTGCGCCCTCTTCGATCATGCAGCCGGGACCGTCTTTGCGGCACGCGCCGGATCGCCGCTGGCCATCGGTCACGGAACCGGCACGATGTATGTGGCATCGGATGCTCTCGGCCTGGCCGGCCTGACTGAAGAGATCACCTATCTTGATGACGGAGACTGTGCGGAGGTCACGTCCGCCTCACTCGGAATCCTCGACCGGGATGGCAATCCGGCTGAGCGCCCCCGGAGCCATGTTGTCGTCGACAGCACCGAATTGCATCGACAGGGCTTCAAGCACTTCATGCTCAAGGAAATCCACGAACAACCCGCCCGGATCGGCGATGTGATAACAGCCCTGAAACACGACAGCACAGTCAGGACAGCCGTTGATTCAATTGCCAAAGCGCGTCAAATTCGCCTGATCGGTTGTGGAACGGCATACTTTGCCAGCATGGTTGGCACCTACTGGCTTGAAGAGATGCTGCGAATTCCTGTTCATGCCGAGATTGCATCCGAGTTTCGCTATCGGGATCCTGTGGTCGATGCCGACTCACTCACAATTCTGATCAGTCAGTCAGGCGAGACCGCGGACACCCTTGCCGCACTGGCCCATGTCAGGGAACAGGGCGGTCAGACCCTCGCCCTTCTCAATCACGCCTCCAGCACCATGGCGCGGGAGTGTGATCTTGCACTGCCGATTCAGGCCAGACTCGAGATTGGCGTTGCCTCCACCAAAGCCTACACATGCCAGCTGGCCATGCTCCATGGTCTGGCCGTCCTGTCGGCGGTCAAGCGGAAAACCCTCACCGAATCAACCGCGCAAAACCATCTCAAGGCCCTCGCCCGCATCCCCATGCTCTTCAATACCGTCCTTGACAATGCCATCCCGATCGCCGATGCAGCCCGCGACATCGCCAGCTATGCCAACGCCCTCTTCATCGGACGCAATCAGATGTATCCAACCGCCCTTGAAGGGGCCCTGAAGCTCAAGGAGATCAGCTATATCCACGCGGAAGGACTCGCTGCCGGCGAACTCAAGCACGGCTCCATCGCCCTCATCGAGAAGTCCATGCCCACTGTCGTTCTCGCCCCCGGCGGCCCCCTGCTCCACAAGGTCCTCTCCAATGTGAAGGAAATCCTTGCCCGTGATGGTCCTGTCATTCTCATCACCGACGCACAGGGCCATCATCTCATGCAGGACTCGGCCCGGCACATCATCACACTCCCCGATGTCCCGCCGCACCTTGCCCCCCTGCTCTATGTTCTGCCCCTTCAGCTCCTTGCCTATCATACCGCCACCCTCAAAGGCACCGATGTCGACATGCCCCGCAATCTCGCCAAGTCCGTGACTGTGGAGTAGGCTCATCGGCACAATGCTCCGGAGCAGAAATGCCGGCCATCGTCAGGACAGCGGCAACAGCGGCAGTCCAGTCTCCTTGAGATGGGCGTTGTGCTTCGCAGTCGAATCGCGGAACCGCGACAATGCCGGAAGGTGCAGGACCGCCCGTTCATTGACAAGGCAATCCGCAATCCCGCCACAGCAAATGCCATTCGTGAAGCAACTGAACCCATCACCAGCTCGAAGCATCCATGACACTCCGCGGAATGAGTTCCCTCAGCCTCGGGAACTTCGCGGCACCATTGGCGAAACTTGCTCCTGTATACGGGCGGCCGCGAACGCGCTGATAATCCGTCAGGTGGCGAACAGCGGCTCAATGCCTGAAAGATCGACATGCCGCTCCGCGGCTGCGAGATCAAAGTTGGTCTGCATGTTGATCCAGAAATCGGCCGTGGTCCCAAGAGCCCGGGCAAAGCGCAGGGCCGTGTCCGGGGTCACCCTCGTCTGCCCTTTCACCAGTCGTTCAATGCGTGTGCGCGGCACACCAATCGCCTGCGCCAGACCAATCGCTGAAAGCCCGAGCGGCTCCAGAAACTCATGCTTGAGAATTTCACCGGGGTGGCAGGGCTGAGTCATAAGTCCCATGGTAATTTCCTTCAGTGGCAGTCTGTAAACTCAACATCGGCAGGCCCGCCCACGGTCCAGAGAAAACAAAATCTCCATTGATCATTGACTTGCCTATCACGCCGCCACCCTCAAAGGCACCGATGTCGACATGCCCCGCAATCTCGCCAAGTCCGTCACTGTGGAACAGGCTCATTGGCACAATGCTCCAGAATAGAAATGCCGACCATCGTCAGAGTGGTGGCAACGGGGGCAGTCCAAGCTCCTTGAGATACGCGTTGTGCTTCGCGGTCGAATCGCGGATCTGTTTCTCGATCTCGACCAGATTCCTGTGGGTTGCCGCCACGTCAACCGGGGCTTCCGGCCTGGCCGTACTGACATAGCGGGTGATGTTCAGGTTGTACTCGTTCTCGGCAATCTCCTCCATCGACACACGCCTTGCATATCGCTCAACGCTCTCGGGACGTTCGCGGTAGACCTCAATGATCTTCTTGATATGCGCATCGGCAAGATGATTCTGCCGCCTGGCCTTCTCGAAATGCTTGGATGCATTGATGAACAGCACATCGTCGGGCTTCTTGCACTTTTTCAGAACCAGGATGCAGACCGGAATACCCGTCGAGTAGAAGAGGCTGGCCGGCAGACCGATAACGGTATCAATGTGCCCGTCATCAAGAAGCTTGCGGCGGATCCTTGCCTCTGCACCACCACGGAACAACACACCGTGCGGCAGAATGATTGCCATCACGCCATCATCCTTCAGATAGTGGAACCCGTGCAGAAGAAAGGCAAAATCCGCTGCTGACTTTGGAGCCAGTCCGTAGTTCTTGAACCGCACATCCTCGGTCAGTTTCTCACCCGGCTCCCAACGATAGCTGAAGGGCGGATTGGCAACCACGGCATCGAACAATGTTTGTTTCGCCGGGTTTGTCTCGGAAAGCAGAGACCAGTCGTTTGTCAGCGTGTCGCCATGATGGATCTCGAACTCCGTGTCCTTCACCCCGTGCAGGAGCATGTTCATCCGCGCGAGATTGTAGGTGGTGATGTTCTTCTCCTGCCCATAGATCTTGCCGATCCCGTTCACATCCATTCGCTTGCGCACATTGAGCAGGAGCGAACCGGAACCACAGGCAAAATCCATCACACTGCCAAGATGGGCCCGTGGGCCGGTTTTCGGATCATGGCTGTCCAGCACAACGATCCCGGACAGAATGTCCGAAATTTGCTGCGGCGTATAGAACTCGCCGGCCTTCCTGCCTGACCCGGCGGCAAACTGGCCAATCAGGTACTCATAGGCATCCCCCAGCATGTCGTGATCCGTTGAAAATTCCGCCAGCCCCGCAGCAATCTTGCTGATGATCCTGCAGAGTTTGGCGTTCCGCTCCGCATAGGTCCGGCCAAGTTTGTCCGAACCAAGATTGATCTCCGAGAACAGGCCCGAGAAGGTGCTCTGGAATGATTCGTTCTCAATGTAGGTGAAGCCCTCCTGGAGCGTCTCAAGCAACCTGCTGTCCTGGGTGCGGGCCATATGGGCCACGCTGCTCCAGAGGTGCCTCGGGCGGATGACATAATGTATCTTGCGGCGCATCTGGGCCTCAAACGCGGCAATATCCTCGGAGTTCTGTTCATACCAGACAGACAGGGGTGACCTCCCGTCGTCGCCTGCACTCGAATCAGGGTAATCACCCCCGAGTTCCTTCTCCGCAGCCCGCTCGTAGTTGTCCGAAAGATAGCGGAGGAAAAGAAAGGCAAGCATATAGTCGCGAAAGTC
>JAPOSK010000107.1 GCA_026709725.1 Paracoccaceae bacterium
TGACAGAGTGCCGGATACGCAAAAATCAGTTCACAGACAATAGCTGCATCCGGATTGCCGGGAAGGCCAAGAATCGGCATCCCTTGCCAGTGCGCCATTACCAGGGGGCGCCCCGGCTTCATGGCAATCCGCCACAAATGATGACTCCCCTCGGCCTTGAGAAGGGCCGACACATGATCCTGTTCACTTGCCGATGCACCCCCGGTGGTCAGGACAGCATCCAGATTTCCGGCAACAGATCCAAGGACCTGTCTGAGCGATGCAGCATCATCGCGAATCCGGCCGAGGTCGCGGGCCTCGAAGCCCCATTGCCGGATCATGGCAAGCAGAACGGGTCGATTCATGTCAACAGTGTCATATGAATCGGTATCAAATCGAGCCTCAATCAGTTCATCCCCGGTTGACAGAACACCAATCCGCGGTCGTCGAATGACATCAATTTCCTGCATCCCGGTCGCCGCAAGTGTTGCAAGATCATTGATGCCCAGCCTCTTGCCCTTGCCAAAAACCGTGTCGCCGTAACGGAAATCCTCACCGGCAATGCGGATATTTGCTCCCGGATCGGGGCAATCGGTCATGGTCAGGACACCATGGGCGACCCGGGTGTTTTCCTCCATGACAACCGTGTCAACGCCGGGCGGGATCCTGGCTCCAGTCAGGATACGGACAGCCTGACCATCACCAATCACTCCGGCATAAGGCGCGCCCGGGACGGATGATCCCCTGACGAGATTCCGCCTGCCTCCTCCACCCTGATGCACAAAACCGTACCCGTCAACTGCGGCATTGCTGCCCGGCGGGTTGTCCCGAGCGGCAAGGAGATCGTTGGCCGGAACACGTTCTGTTGCATCGTCCACCACAACACGTTCGGTTTCGTCCAGCACGGGCATTGTTGCCCGGAGATTTGCCAGAGCCACATCCACCGGGATCCAGTCAATGCCTCGGGGCAGACTGCTGCCGGTCCTGGCCATGGATTTATCTCCCGAGAATGCTGGACATGACAAAGTCGGCAATGGTGATGATATCGTCAAGCCAAAAAACCGGAATGTCCTGATCTGCAATCGGATGGTCACTTGCAATTGCCACGATTCTGCTGTCGCCGGGATACATGGGGCTGCCACCGGCTTCTCGCCGACGCAGCTCGATTTTGGGAATTGGTTCGGACTTGAATCCCTCCACGAGGACAAGGTCGACGGGGGACAATCTGGTCACAAGTTCCGGGAGATCGGGAGATGGGTGACGACTTATCAGCGCCCAGTGCTGCCCTGACGCAATCAGAACTTCCGACGCTCCTGCTGCCTGGTGGCGGGCACTGTCTGTGCCCTGCTGATCAACTGTAAATGCATGATGCGCGTGCTTCACTGTTGAGACCTGAACGCCCCGATGGTTCAGCTCCCGGATCAGACGCTCCACCAGGCTGGTTTTGCCGGAATTCTTCCACCCGGCGATTCCAAGAACTTTCACGAGGGCAACCTGCCAAGAAGCCGACGGGCGGAGTCGAGATCTTCCGGACTGTTGACATTAAAGAACGGATCAATGTCCGTCACGATAAATTCCACATTCGTCACGGTATGGCGGTCAGCCCATGCGACGACCTTGCGCGTTCCGGTCTTGATGGCATGCTGCAGATCGTGGCGCAGGGCAACAGGCCAGAGCCCGAAGACCGCATGTCGGCGCAGAATCGATTCATCGCGTGTTGCAGCAAGGGCAATACACTCTCCTCCCGCCCCGGTAGCTGCCACGAATCGGTCGACAAGGTTCTCGGGAAAGAAGGGTGTATCGCCGGCAACAGTCACGATCTGATCATAGCCATGATCAGCCGCCCATTCCAGCCCTGTCAGCACGCCTGCCAGCGGTCCTGCCCGACCCGGAACCGTGTCCGCCTTGACAGTGAATCCTTTCAGATGATCATTTCCCGCTTCGTTGGAGTTGATAATGATGCTGCTCACCTGTTTCCTGAGCCGTTCATGCACATGTTCCAGCATTGTACGGCCGCCAAGGTCGAGACCGGTCTTGTCGATGCCGCCCATCCGACGGGCAGCACCGCCTGCCAGAATGACACCAGGGATTTCAGCAGACATCATCGCTGTGGAGACCCGGTGCATGACAGGGTTGATCAGGATGCAGTGCTACGGCGTTTCCCACGAATCCGTATCCTTGTCATCGTCCCGTATCAGCCGATCTTCGCCGGAGAGACACAGATACCGCCTGCCCCGCAATCGACCAATCAGGGTGAGGCCTGATGTGCGGGCAAGTTCGACACCCCATGCCGTAAACCCCGACCGCGAGACCAGGACCGGGATTTCCATCATGACCGACTTCAGAATCATCTCGGATGTCAATCGCCCGGTCGTATAGAGGATCTTGTCGTGGGGCTGCACGGCATGGCATTTCATCCATCCGGCAATTTTGTCGACGGCATTATGGCGGCCAACATCTTCCATGTAGACAAGTGGTGTGCCCTGGTGACAGAGAACGCATCCATGGATTGCTCCGGCGGCAAGGTAAAGGCTTGGCGTTGTGTTGATTGCTTTTGTCAATGCGTAGAGCCACGATGTCCTGACGGTTCCGGGTGTCAGGGTGATCGTCCTGATCATGTCCGCGAGGTCACCGAAGACCGTCCCCATGGCGCAGCCACTCGTTCGAATCTTCTTGGCCAGACGGTCTTCATAATCGGTCTGCTCCCGGGTCCGGACAACCACAACATTGAGCTCATCATCAATATCAACACCCGTTACCGCGTTCATATCGCTGATCATGCCCTGATTAAACAGAAAGCCCAGTGCCAGATAGGCGGGGTAGTCACCAATGGTCATGGCCGTGATGATTTCAGTTGTATTCAGAAAGAGTGTCAGTGCCGATTCCTCGACAACCATAATTTCCCGCTTCCGGCCCGACTGGTCGTGCCCCTGAATGGGTCGCATCAGGCGTGTGTTGGTCGGGTCGGGCGCAATCTGCATGGAGGGTTGCATGGTCATCGCGCTTCCTTCCGGGGCGGGGTTCCATCAAGGTGGCTGCTCTCCTGGCAGCCCCCGTCATCCTGCTTGCCGCTTCCCACAGATCACAGGTCGATATGATAAGATCACAGGTCGATATGATGGAACAGTGCCGGGACTGATCTTGACATGTTGGACATTATGCCTATCTGGGAATTCCATGGAACGCAATCAGGCCGAAATACTTGCTATCCGGGTCATGGAATGGCTGGCGACCGACAACGATAAAATGCGCCGGTTTCTTGCGTCGACCGGGATGACGCTGACCGAAATCCGAACGCAACTTGATAACCCGGACGTTCTCGCATCAGTGCTGGACTTCCTGCTTCTGGATGACCGGGAGATCACGGAATTCTGCCGGACCAGCGGTTACAGGCCCGAAGCGCCGATGCAGGCCCGGCATGCCCTCCCGGGTGGTGACAGCCCGCACTGGCTGTGAGGATGTCCCGGACCTGCTCGGCCATTCTCTTTGACAAGGATGGCACTCTGTTTGACTTTGACAGATCCTGGTTTGACTGGGCGGTCACAATGCTCCGGCACCTTGCCAGAGGGGACGACGATCATGCCGCCAGAGTTGCGGAAACGCTGGGGATTGACTGGCACAATCAGAGATTCCATCCGTGGTGCAGAATGATCCACGGGCTACCGAACGAGTTTCTTGACATACTGGCGGCTGAATTCTCCGGTTGGGATCACGACACCATCAATACCTACCTCTTTGAATCCAGTCGCAAAGCGAAGATGATCGCCTATTTCCCCCTGCACCCCCTGCTCGATTTTCTCAGAAACAGCGGATTTGTTCTGGGCCTTGCCACCAATGATTTCGGTCAGGTCGCGCGCGAACAGCTGCATGATCATCGTATTGACCACCTGTTTGCATACATTGCCGGCTCAGACTCAGGCTACGGGTCAAAACCCGACCCGGGCATGCTGATCGAATTCTCCCGTCAATCCGGCATCCCGCCCGCCGAAATTGCCATGGTTGGCGATACAACCATTGATATGCTGGCTGCCCGGGCTGCGGGCATGCAAGCCGTCGCTGTTGAGAACGGCTTGCAGCCCGCCAGCGAACTGGCCAGATATGCCGATCACTCACTGGCGAGCATTGCCGATCTTCCAGCATGGCTGACCATCGAGAATAGTCCGTAAACATTCGCAATGCGGGGGCGTTGCTCCCAAAGGTCCGGCCCCCCAGAGGAAACTCAGCGCCCCTGAGGAGACAACAGGGTTGCGGGCTGCGTGTCAGAATCTGAGCTCTGCATGCCTGCAACGGAGACGGTCGCCCTTCCTGAAATGAAGGTTCAACATCACCGACCCACATCACATCCTCAGAGACGGTGCCTGCAG
>JAPOSK010000149.1 GCA_026709725.1 Paracoccaceae bacterium
TGACCCCAGCGAGAAGAAGGTGCTTGACAGCGCTATGGAAAAACTGATCGCCAGTCTGCGCGGCGACGACCCGGCAGAGGCTGAGGCTGCTGCGACTGACCTCTGCGACACTATGGAAAACGCTGAGGCTCCCTCGCCGTTCAACCGAGATGGTCGTCGGGAGCAGTGGCAGGATTTTATCCTCCGTCTTCGGAACGGACTGGAGGAAAAGGGCGGGCAAGCCTTAGTGGAGACCTCCGATGTTGAAGTAGACCGCATCTCAATTCGGGAGGCAGGTGCTGGTATAGGCCGCCTCGTGAGTCTCGATGAATACGACGAAGCATCTATCTCCGACCCCGTAAGCCTCCAAGCTCATGGAGATGAAACCGCTTGCCTCGCTCGCCGCATCACTCAGGCTCTGGGTATCGAATCTCGCACAGCTGAGATCATTGTCAAAGCGGCCTGGCTGCACGACATAGGTAAAGCTGATGAGCGATTCCAACGCTGGCTCAATCCCAGTGGAGAGTGCTCCGGTCCGGTAGCGAAGTCAAAAACCCCTAGATCTCTGTGGGAGCGGTATCGTCAAGCATCCAACTGGCCTAGGGGTGGTCGTCATGAGGAGTTGTCCCGCAGGCTCGCCCAAGCCCTGCTGTCTCAGAACGAAAACGACTTCAGCAAGAGCGAGCAAGACCTCCTCCTGCACCTTGTGGTTGCTCACCACGGTCACGCCCGTCCTCTAGTCGACCCGGTCGACGATTGGACAGGCCAAACTGTCTCCTATCGGATACAGGAGCGCGAAGTTACAGCATGCGCTGATCTCTCGAAGGCGGATTGGGAACAGCCGGCCCGGTTTGCCCGGCTTAACTGCCAGTACGGCTTCTGGGGTCTGGCCCTTCTCGAAACCATCCTCCGCCAAGCCGACCACTCCGTGTCAAGAGGCGGCCGATTGGAGATCCAATGAGTGGAACCAATTCCCGCCGATGTTTCGGCCTCCCGGCAGAATGGGTCAACGGTTGGCTTGCCGCAGTCGGAGCAACCGTTTTGGATCCGGAAACCAAGCTCAGCTGGACTTCGGGACCTTCACCCATAGCAGTGTTGCACCACGCTAGTAACGACCCGGCGTCCGCGGTTTCCCTTGCATGGCCGGATCGGGACCGCCTTGAGAAGATGCCACTGGCTCAAGATTATGAGGGCTGTGCGACCATGGAGCGAAAGGTCCCCGCCGAGGTTTTCGCAGAACGGGTCTGTGTTAGCCGTAGACACAGAGACGCATGGACGCTTACCTCGACTCTTACCGATCTGGCAATTGAAAACGGGAAGGCCGCCCACGCTCCGTTCGACCCCGCAGGCCCCGGTCCCATCAAGTGGCTCCACCACCGGCTCCTGAAGGTCCACTCGCATATTCCCGACGATCCTGAAGGCATCAACATATCTGTCACCCAAGCTCTAGATGGCACTTCTATCCCGGTAGGCGACAACGGACTTGGATTCGACATTTCACGACTTCCCGACCGAGCGCACGAAGGTGGTGGGAACATTATGGTGAACCCTGTTGTTGAAGTTCTCGCCTTCTTTGGCTTGGCGTTGCTACCGACCCGTGGCGACGGGGTACGCAAACAAGAACGCGCACGACAAAGAGGACACGGTATAGGTGGCCGACAAGAAGGGGTATTTGTGTGGCCAGCCTGGAGTCACCCCTTGGACTTGTGGGGGATCGACGCTTTGCTTGATGCCTGGCATCAAACGTGGAGACCTCATAAGGAAGATAAAGGCTTCGAGTGGCGCACAAGTCACCCGGACTGGGATAGGCTAGGAATTCATGCAGGTTGGGAGACTATACCCTATAGACGCACTGCTAACGCCGACAGCACTAGAGGGTTTAGCAGCGAACGCATTCACCTGAGCCGTTCACATCATCAGTTCAGGAGGTCACCGGACTAGGGATGGGTTACCCAGAGATTGCAATAGTTCCTATTTCCGCTGTTGAGCACTTCGAATACTGCCCGCGCCAGTGTGCACTGATCCATGTTGACGGCATCTGGGCTGATAATTTGCACACTGTGCGCGGAGCAAGAGTCCATCGTCGCACGGACGATCCAGCAAAGTCCCGTAGAGAACGGGGCAAGCAGGTGTTGCGAGCGATTCCGCTTTGGTCGGAGTTCTATGGCTTGTCAGGTCGGGCGGACGTCGTTGAGGTCAGTGGTGATGGCACTCTTCGACCGGTCGAACATAAGTCTGGAGTTCGACATGGTATCACTGCTGATCTCCAAGTGTGTGCTCAAGCGATCTGTCTGGAGGAGATGCTTGATACTTATATCCCTGAAGCTGCGATCTGGTATGGAGGGCCGAGGCGCAGATTCCGAGTAGATCTAACCTCTGACCTTCGTCGAAGAACCCTTAACACTATCAAAGAAATCCGAAAGCAGCTAGTAGCGGATACCTTGCCGCAAGCACCGAACGATAGTCGATGTTTTCAATGCCAACTTCGATACCACTGCCTGCCTGAAATGGCCGCTAATACCGCTGAAGTCGACTTCTATATCCAGCAAGTGTTTTGTCCTTGAAAGAATCCTCAGATATAGTGAAGACAGACGGAAGTAGAGTACGGAATACAGTCTATTCAACCGAGTACCAAGCAAAGATTAGGTACAAAAAAGGTTCTCTGTTTATCTCCACCCTCGAACGGAGCCGCCGGATACCTCTTGAAGCAGTCGACGCTGTAGTGATATTTGCAGGACATATTACCACGGATGCCATTGCAGAGTGTGTCCGTAGAAAGATCCGTGTATCGGTATTGACGAGAAGCGGGAAGGTCAGGTTTACTGCTGGTGGGCCTATCGCGGGGAATGTCCATTTGCGCGTTGCGCATCACTCGATCGCCAGCGATGGAGTAGCTTCTGTCGGAGCAGCTCGACTTATCGTTGCTGCAAAAATCCGTAACAGTGCTACAGTTCTTGGCCGCTGGGCACGCGATCACCCTGACTCTGAATCTTCGGTTCAGCTTCGAGACCGTAGTGTCCAGATCTTGAAACGTATAGAACAGGTCGCTTCAGCAAATGATCGCGACGCACTTCGCGGCATCGAAGGCGATACTGCTCGAATCTACTTCAATGGTCTCGCTGAAGTACTCAGAATGAGCGATCTCAGGTTCAGTGGAAGATCTCGGCGGCCACCTCGCGATCCGACTAATGCTGTAATGTCTTTTTGTTACGGCCTTGTTGTTTCCGAAACAACTGGGGCATGCGATGCAATCGGATTGGATCCACAAGTCGGGTTCCTGCACCAAGCCCTCCGCGCTGGACGTCCGTCTCTTGCGCTCGACCTGACAGAAGAGCTGCGAGCGTTGACCGACCGATTCGTAGTCTCTTCGATTCGACGAGGCCAGATCATTCCTAAGCATTTCATCGAGACCCCTGGCGGTGCCGTCTACCTGACAGGGGAAGGGCGTCGATCTCTGATCAGCCTCTGGGAAGGTCACAAGAATCTTACACTAAACCATAAAGTTATTAAGCGTCCCATTCAGCGATGGGCGATTCCGATCACTCAAGCCACTCTCATGGCCAGATGGCTTCGAGGTGATCTGCCTGGCTATCCGCCTTTCTTACTTGAGGACTGAGTTGTGGACCTCGTTGTCGCCTATGACATAGCCAATACTGATACTTCAGCAGGTGCGGCTCGGTTGCGGAGAGTTGCTGATATCTGCTCCTCCTATGGGGAGCGCGCCCAGCAGTCAGTATTCGAATGCCGTCTGACCCTAGAGTCACATGCACGGATGATTGGAGAGCTATACGATGTCATTGATCTGAATCTCGATAGCGTCATCATCTACCGAGTGAACGGCGATCTCCACGACAGCCGCACAGTCATCGGAATCGACAGACCCCACCGACTTGGTGATGCCTGGATATTGTGAGGAATCGTGACCTGTCGCCTGCTGGCGATATTCTTTCAGACGGTTATTCGCAAACTGGCGAGAACCCTTGGTGATCCTTGAAAATTAAATAAAGTTAAAGTCTATTACAGCCCAATTCACACCTTCCCCCTATATCAGAAGTCAATCAAATCTGCTGAAAATTGAGATAGAGGGGTGTTGCCGGGTCTAACCCCCCGGCCCTCATTGAACGGTCATTCGTCGTCCTCCTCTGTGGCGGCGATTATCTCGTGTTGCCGGGTCTAACCCCCCGGCCCTCATTGAACGTCGCTGCCGACGCTAGTACCGCTGATATGCCTAACGGTGTTGCCGGGTCTAACCCCCCGGCCCTCATTGAACGTCATCGAGTAGGCAAGGGGTGTAGCGCATCGAGAGGGTGTGTGGGGGGGGGGGACCCCGGGCCCTGGGGGGGGGGGGGGGGGGGGGGGGGG
>JAPOSK010000376.1 GCA_026709725.1 Paracoccaceae bacterium
CAAAACCGTTGACGGGACTATACCCGAAACATGACAAATCAAAAGATTCGAACAATGACACGATCACTGGATGCACAAAGTGCTGTATTGGTCCATGAACTGCGTCAGGCGTGGTTCGGTCGGGTGGATCCCCCCGCTGTCTTCCCGGACCCGCTTCTTCGTCGGATTCATTGGATCGGCGATCGTTCTGGCAATCATGACATATTTGATACTGAATTCGGGATCGCCGGAAGGCAATGAAGCCCAGGTGGGCAGGATCCTGGACGAAATTCTGATCACACTGACTGTTCTGCCCATACTGTTGGCTGTTTTCATTTCACGATCCGACCGACCCGCCGGCTACCTGCGGACATTGCTGACCGGTTCAGCGGTGACAGCCCTCCTCTTCACCATGTCCATCTTACCAATCTCCATCATATATGGGTCCGTGGGATGAGATCGCAGGCCGCGGCATATTCCCTGATTATCCTTGCGGCGGCGGTTTCAGCCGTGCCTGTCCCCGCCCAGGGCCAGGCCGGGATTACCCTTCTGCATCCAAAGCAGTTTTCTGAAGTCCACAAACCGGACGACATGAATGTCCTGGAGAGATTCGGCTGGGCCGGACTGCTTCTCACCGGTCATCCCGTTACCAAGGGAATTGTGCCGACTTTTGGCTACGAAAAAGATACAGCCTGCCTTCCTGATGTACTACGTACTGAAGGAATTCTTGATGCGTTGCTGTTGACAAAATCAGGAAGTGTCGCGGGGACCCTCAATGATCTTTGCGGAAGAAATGCGAACAGTTCAGACGATTCTCACCCCAATTGGAAAGTCGAGATTCTCGACTCCGGTACAGAAATTGTCCTGCTGTTGACGGATCGACTGGGAGGGAAAGACCCAAGGGAAGACATAGACCCGGTGGGGGAATACTGGCTGCGCTGCGCAGAGGAACATCCTCCAGGCGAAGGGTCGGCCTGCCATAATACATTCAGCCTTTCCCCGCACGATTTCCAGCGTGAACTGGCAGGAAGAGCAGTCCCAAATCGTTGAATTGGCATGGTCCGGGCCTGTCGCCCCACTTCCGGTCTAGGGTGCAGCGCCCTGGGGGTGCCCCGCTGTGACCTGAGCGACCGCTACCATGCATTCAACCACCCGCCCTCCACACCGGGAGCACTGCGATGAGATCAGCAGCACACGCCTCTTGGGGTCGCATATCTTTGGGGTCGGCAGCGATGAAGAGAGTCCAACCCGGACATCAAGGAGTCGACTCTGGCCGCTTGCAGCATCGGCAGAGAACAATGATGACCGGATCCTGTCCCTCGTCTCGATATCCCATGAACGGGACAGAGCCTGATGTCATTTCCATCTTCAATTCCGGACCGGTATAAATTTGGGGAAGCATGGGCTGGTGGAGGAGATGGACAGGACCATCAGGCAGACATTGTCCATGGACGCCTTCCATGCCCGGAGCCTGCGGGAACCCGGCAGGCGCTTGCGGCCGGGCTGACGCTGGTTGCCTTGGCCCGGATGCAGGCCAATGACGGCGAGACGCTCATCAACGGCCCCGACCATCATGGATCCTCTTCAAAGGGGGAGGGGCGGTCTTCTGGCCAACCGGAAGAATGCCCCCGTCAGATCCATCCGGTCGGATCCATCATGCCTGGCATCGGATCTTGCAGAAGCCGATCAGCAAATGGAAGCCGCTTGAGCCCGCCTGAGTGCTGCCTGAGAGGCCTCTCCGGGGGCTGGCTAAGTGAATAGACCTCGAGCCCAAGTTAATGCCATTGGTCCCCCGGCGCGTGAGATGGTCACCAGGGGGAGTCACTGCAAACGGAAGGGGATTATATCGATTGGTTGACAGAATCTAAATTAGTTCAAAAGAATCAGTATTCTGTATTGAATTTTGCCAGATACTCAATTGATACTTCAAGCTCTTGAATATCATTGGGTATTTTGAGATTTGTCAACCCATGTGTATAATCCCCAAACGGGAAGGGTGCGGGTCATTCCCGGACCGTGCTGTAGACACCGATGGCGGCGCCGTCATCAAAGAGGTTGTCGTCGGGGGTCTGGGAGCCGTCCCCGTTCGTGCCGTCGGGGGCCTGGTCGATGGCGTCATCACGGAAGGCCGCCACGAAGCCGCCGTAGATCCCGTCGGGGCGGCGGCCCTGGGGCCCGTGCATCCAGGCGGACCAGTGGCCCCGGGCCGTCTCTTGCGTATCCGGATCGCCATCCGCGAAGGTGCCGAGGCCGCCGGTCGCGTCAGTGGAGTCGGGGGACCAGCCCTGCAGGGTGAGGGACCAGGCCGGATTGACGTGGTCGCGGCCCTGATTGGCCGGATCGGCCGAGCGGAAGCCATCGATGGTGCCGCCCAATGTCGGGGTTCCCCCGAAGGTGGCGTTCAGCTCAACATCGGCGAGGAAGTGGCCCGACGCCGTCACATAGCTCGCGCCCTCGTACCGGGAGCGGGCCGAGAGGCCGCGGGCCGTGCCGCTGTAGGTCGCGGAATCGAAGCCGAGATTGTTCCGGCCGTTGGCCCGGGTGGTGATATTGGGCGTCGCCCGGCTTGCCGGGTCCGGCCCGATGAGGGCGGCGCGGGCCTGGATGTCGAAGGTGTCCTCATCCGTGCCTGTCAGCCACATGCCGTAGTCGGCGTAGGTGGCCGGCGGGGTCTCGTGGGGGCGGTCCTCGGCCGGGCGGCGGGCAAAGACGGCCTCGCCCATCGCGTCGAGCTCTTCGATATCATCACTGGTGCGCCGGACCAGATGGGTGGCGATGGGCGTCGCCTTCTGGGTAGCGATCTCCATCAGGAGTTCTTGGACATGCAGGGCCGCGACCGTTTCGGTGTCGTGCTCGACGCGGGTCTTCATGGTCTCAATGGCGGTGATGTGGTCCTCGATGGCGTCGAAGGCGAACAGCGGCCGGGCGATTTCCTGGTTGATACGGCGCTCCAGTCTCGTCGCCAGCCTGCGCAGGCGGGTGGCCTCCTCATCTTTATATTCAATCGCCAGCCGGTTGGCCTCGGTGCGCAGGCGGGCTTCCTCGGCCACGCGTGCCGCCGTCTCGTGCTCGCAGCGGCTGCCCGGCACCCCGCACCCTGGATGCTCGCCCATGAGTGCCGTCTCAAGCGCTTCCTTGCCCAGTTCGGCCTGGGCCTTGAGGCGGTCGAGGCAGGCGATCAGGGCGGCGATGTCCTCCTTGGCGGCCGCATCAAGGCCGGCCGAGATGCCCCGGGCCTCCCGAATGAAGGTGGAGGTGTATTCATGGCTGATGTCGAAGGCGGTCTGCTCGGCATGGAAGGCATCGCGCAGGATATCGGCGATGGAGGACTGACGTTGCTCGGTCTCGTTGACATCGGGGGTCTCCTCATCATTCTCCAAATCATTCTCCAGGACGGTGTAGGCGGTCTTGAAGGCGTAGGGGATCTCGGGGGTGCTGGAGTCACCGTCATGATTCCAGAGAATGCCGAGGAGCGGGCCGCCGGTGTTCGTGGTGATGCCGCTTGGGTTGACATCACTGATAGCGGCCCGATCGGGATTGTCAGGATCGGGATCCACAGCCGGAGTGCAGTTGTCGGGCGGGGTGCCGGTCTGGCCAGGGGGGCATTGACCCGGTTGTTGGGTGGGACTGCCACTGCCTCCGCAGCAGGCCAGCACCAAGGCGGCCAGCACGGCGGCAATCAGTGTTGTGGCATTAGGGAGGGGGCAATCTGTGCCGCATCGTGCTCATGGCCGATTCCTCTGAAAACAAGTAACGGCTTTACTTCCCCTTCTTATATCAAAAAACGGATTCGGGAGTCAATAGACCTTTGGCGGGAGTGATTCTCCCATGGCTGACTTTTCCCGACGTGCCCCGGATTCCCGCCCCGATTCGCCCGCCAGCCCGCCGCCGGGGCCGGCCCGGGGGATTCTCACACCCGCCGGGGGGTGGCAGGGTGCTGGCGGATGCCCATTCCGGGGTCGGTGCGGGCCGTGCCCGCACAGAGGGGACCATTTCAAGAGACTTGATCCACTGTTTGCGGAGGTGCGGGCCGTGCCCGCACAGAGGGGACACCGGGCCCCGCCCGCCGATCGGGCTGGCCTGGAGAGAGAGTCCGGGGGAGAGGGTCTGGGATCAGGCGGGTGCGGCGGGCACCGCACCGGGGCGGCCCGTGGCCCCAATTGATGAATCCGGGGATCGCGTCCGTCCCCCCGGGGGAAGGGAGAGGGCAACCCCCCCCCCCCCATTGATCCTGTCGGGATAACACCGGGCATGACGGACACGGCGGCCTGCCCCCGCCCATTGATCCTGCCCCCATTGAGACCGTTGGGATGCGGAGGACGGGGTGCCCCGTCCTCCCGGGCTGCATCCAG
>JAPOSK010000573.1 GCA_026709725.1 Paracoccaceae bacterium
CTCTCAAGGTCGGCGCACTTGAGAGCATTTTTCATGATGAACTCCCGGCGCGCCGGAACATCATTGCCCATCAAACGGCTGAACATGGCAGTGGCTTCAGCGACATCCCCGACTGCAACACGGACAAGATTCCGTTTCTCAGGATCGAGCGTGGTTTCCCAGAGCTGGTCAGGATTCATCTCGCCAAGTCCTTTGTAGCGCTGCAGCGAGAGACCCTTACGACCATTGGCCGTTATGGCAGCAAGGAGTTCTGAAGGACGGTGAATGACTGATCGCTCCTGCCCGATCAAGAGCTCAACCGGCCCCTGATAGATATCGGCAAGCTCAGGCTGAAGCCCTGCGAGAAGGCTGCATTCCCGTGATTTCAGAAACTCCACCCTCAGAGTTCGTATTTCCTCGACATCACTCCGGGTGCGGCTGAACGCAAGACCGCCACTCTGAAGCGGACGGCCGCGCCAGCCGCGTTCATACTCGTCAGCGGCAGCATCAAGCCGTCCCGCAATCCGATCAGCGGCACGCTGAGCCATGGTATTGAGACCATTTGAGCCAAGCACACCGACAATTGCGGCAAATTCGATGGCAGGCAACCAGTCATGGGCCTGGAAGCGCTTGAGAAGGCTCACGACCGCGTTCGCCTTGTCAACAATTACCATAAGTGGATCACCAGTGAGGATGTCACCCGATGGTAGTCGGAGCTGGGCATTGCTGGATCCCTGACGGATCAGGTATTCATCAAGCGCGGCCTCGTCCTTCAGATACTCCGATGACTTGCCCTTCATGACCTTGAAGAGAGGTGGCTGGGCAATGTAGAGATGACCACTCTCAATGATCTCCGGCATCTGGCGGAAGAAGAAGGTCAGGAGAAGCGTCCTGATATGGGCACCATCAACATCGGCATCGGTCATGATAATGATCTTGTGGTAGCGGAGTTTGTCGAGGTCAAAATCGTCACGGCCCACACCGGCCTTAAGGGCAACGATCAGCGTTCCGATCTGTTCATTGCGCAAAACTTTTTCACGTGTAACTCTCTCAATATTCAGAACCTTGCCACGCAGCGGCAGGACAGCCTGATTGTTCCGGGCCCGGCCCTGCTTGGCAGAACCGCCAGCCGAATCGCCCTCGACAATGAAGAGTTCGGACTTGCTTGGGTCCCGTTCCTGGCAATCGGCCAGTTTACCAGGGAGAGATGCCACCCCGCTGGCCATCTTGCGAGTCATCTCGGAGGCCTTTTCAGCCGCTCGGCGCGCTTTGGCCGTCAATTGCATCTTGCGAATGATTTCACCTGCCTCAACGGGATTCTCAATAAGCCAGACACTGAGACTCTCGCCTGCAATTGAGGAGACTGCCCCGGTAACATCTTCCGAAGTCAGTTTCTCTTTGGTTTGCGAACTGAAATCCGGCTCAGGCCGGCGCACTGACATCACGCAAACAAGGCCCTCACGAATATCCTCACCGGTGAGATCGGCAGGTCCGGACTTGTTGTTGCTGAACGCCCTGATATAGTTCTTGATCTCCCGGGTCAGTGCCAGACGCAAACCGGTCACATGAGTGCCACCATGAGGTTGATAGATCGTGTTGGTGTAGGCCTTGATGATCTCATTCCGAGATGTTCCCCACATGAATGCCATCGCCACCTCAACGGTTATCGTCCGGTCGTTGACAGTAACCTCCCGCGAGCCCTCGATATAGATGGGTTCTGTGGGGGTTGTCTCCGATGAGGTGTCGATTGAGCGGACGAACTCCCGAATTCCGCCTTCAAAATGATATTCGCGCTCTTCACCAACGCCTTCATCCCGGAGCGTGATACGGAGACCCGGATTGAGGTAGGCCTGTTCAAGCAACCGTTTGTCCAAACGCTCTCGATCATAATGCAGATCGCCAAACACTTTGACCGAAGGCAGAAAATGCACCTCTGTGCCGCTGCGGCCATTGGCAGGTCCAACATCCTCAAGCGGCAAATCAGCCTTGCTGGCCGTAAACCGCATACGATACTCACGATTATTCCGGAATACCCGAACCTCCATCCAGTCGGACAGGGCATTGACCACCGACACGCCCACACCATGGGTGCCTCCGGAAACCTTGTAGTTGCTGTCACTGAACTTGCCGCCCGCATGCAGGGTGGTCATGACAACCTCGACAGCCGAGCAGCCTTCTTCTTCCATGATGTCAACAGGGATACCGCGACCATCATCCCGCACTGTAACACTGCAATCAGGATGAAGTGCCAGCTCAATCCTGCTGGCATAACCCGCCATCACCTCATCAACACCGTTATCGAGAACCTCGAAGATCATCTGATGCAGGCCATCGCCATTGCCGACATTGCCGATATACATGCCGGGCTTCTTGATGACGCCGTCAAGACCCTTGTAAACCTTAATATCTGCGGAGGTATAATCGTCGTTCACACCTGTCATTTCTGCCCGGTCCCGTTGCCCCTTCGTCTGCGCTGCTTCAGTCTCGGCATTCTGCCTTTTGAGAGTCTGAAGACCTGCTTTCTGCCCAGCACTTAAACTGTCGCCACTTTTTATACGATCAACAAAGCGTCCTGCCTGTCAATATCGCGATTTTCATGGCTGAAGTCCTATCGTAAAATACGACCGTTGTGAAGGCATTGATCATCCTCCGACTTACCCTGCACATCATGCACTCCAAACACCACGAATCAGGCAATACAGCCCCTTCGGCTTGCTTGACTTCATTGCAGGATCGACAGAGTCAACCAGCCCAATCCTCACTCATGCCATACTGTTGCCGGTCTGAGGTGGAATCTTCACCCTGTATGCTGGCAGCACAGGCGGACCGGAAGATGGAGATGCTCCCATGACAGCACTGAATCTCTGCAGGATGATCAACTGATGGCTGATCCGGTTGACTGGTAAACTGCTGCATGAGCGGACGAATCCGGTCATAAGAAGGATGGCGGGATTTCTTCTCATTTCGATTGTTGATCCGGCTTCGTTTCAATAGCAGGGGATGGTTCGAGCGCATCGCACCGGATTGAGCGGGGATGGTATGACACACAGCACTGCATTGCGGGTGGCTGTTCTTGCTGATCGGCTGTTTCTTTATCAATCAATGGCCTGTTCCGATGCAACACCGGAAATGATGGGTCTGCCGCAGTATCCGGATCATCCAATCCCTGACTATGAGACATTCTGTGAGGATTTTACCGAGGAGGCGCTGGCTGGCAGCGATGCCTTCCGGCAATTTATCGTTACAGCGGATGATCGGGACATTGGCGCAATTTGTTACACGGTCAGAGAACGGGTCGCCGAACTTGATATCTGGATTGCCTCACGGAAGGACTGGGGTCGGGGTCATGGGCGGCGGGCACTGACACAACTTATCGCTTGGCTGGAGGAGAGAATCCCGGTTGATGCCATGATCATGCGACCATCCGCCCGGAATGAAAGAGCCATTGCCGTTTACGGCAAGGCAGGGTTTGAAATTTTTGATACGGAACGACACCAGCTGCCGACATGGTGCCTGGATGGAGGTGAGGATTATTTTGATCCTGTGGTCATGGTGCGGCCGGCTGGACCATCAGGCCGGAATGAAGGTCAATGGCATGTATCCCGAGACAGAAATAATGTATGGGGCTCTGCTGTAACCCTGACGGGAAGAGCAGACTCTTTGGGCTGAGGACTGTGCCGATGCGTATTGACCGGAAAACTGCATTGCTGATCATTGACGTGCAGAATGATTTTTGCGAAGGTGGGGCATTGGCAGTCCCGGATGGCAGCGCGATCGTGCCGGTGATTAATGGACTCATGCCACATTTTGAAACCATAATCCTGACCCAGGACTGGCACCCGGCTGACCATCGGTCATTTGCCGCAAACCACAGCGATGCCAGCACTGATGATGTTAGCACAATGCCGTATGGTCCCCAGGTTCTCTGGCCAACACATTGCGTGGCGGGCAGCACCGGCGCGCTGTTCCATGAGGATTTGCTCACAGATCTGGCCCAGATCGTCATCCGTAAAGGCTTTCGTGCAACTGTGGACAGCTACTCGGCCTTCTTCGAAAATGACCGCACAACGGCAACGGGCCTTGCCGGATATCTGACTGAGAGGGGAATTAGGGACGTTGTTTGTGTTGGACTTGCGACCGATTTCTGTGTTGCCTACTCGGCCCTGGATGCCCGCAAACTCGGTTTCCGGACGCATGTTGTGGAAGATGCCTGCAGAGCGATTGATATTGATGGCTCACTTGGATCAACCATGGCAGATATGGAGCGATCCGGTATTGTGACATGCCAATCGTCCGATCTGCTGTCGTCGGGTGGCCGGAGACCTCTGGCCTGATCATGTTCCAC
>JAPOSK010000336.1:0-227 GCA_026709725.1 Paracoccaceae bacterium
CTTGCCAACGACCTGGGGCCGGAAAAGATCCGGGTCAATGCGATCAGCCCGGGCCCCATGAAAACACTTGCGGGTGCGGCGATTGGTGGTGCCCGGAAAACGTTCCGGCACACAGAGTCCAACGCACCCCTCCGGGCCAATGCCACCCTGGAGGCGATTGGTGGCACAGCGGTCTATTTGGTCTCGGATGCCGGCAGCAGCACAACCGGTGAGGTGATTCGCGTGGA
>JAPOSK010000336.1:237-4297 GCA_026709725.1 Paracoccaceae bacterium
GGCGGACACCTCTGGACCTGGTCCGCCGCTCCCAAACCGCTCTGCCCTCCCCGAACGACTGATCACTCTATCGGCTGATCACATCCCGGCTGATCACATCCTGTCAGACGATTCGATCGACAGTCTGTCAGTGCAAAACTGCATGCTCCACGCCCTTCATGCACTTCCTGATAGAGTTTCAGGTCGGATCATCAGACTGCATGAGTGCAAGGCAGGCACCGGTGTTGTCGAGAATGATACCAATCATGCCCACTCCATCAACATGGAATGCAGGTCTGAGACAGGTGCCCCCGGCTGCAAGCGCGGCCTCGCAGGCGGCCTTGATGTCATCCGTTTCAACATAGGTTAGCCAACTCGGCGGTGCTGCCTTGGTCTCCTCACCTGCAGACAGGTCAAAGAGGCCGGCGACCATCTTCCCGTCCTTGAGAGCGACTGTGTAGTTTTGAGGATTGTCGGTTGAAAATTCCCAGCCAAAGACCTTGCTGTAGAAGGATCTGGCACTCTCGACATCGTGCGTGTTGAGCTCATTCCAGACGATTGTTCCCGGTTGTGCAGACATCTCCGCATCCTTTCCTGTAATTCCCCAAAACACCTGCCGTCACACAATGCGACCCGCGAGACACATTCCGCGAACGCGAATCAGGGGTCCGGGGGTGACGCCTACCATTTCATTCCCCGCAAGGGAAGTGTGGCGGAGGGAGCATTTCGGGGCGGCATCTCCTGTCAGGGGCCTCTCGTGCGGATGGTGAAGCCAGCAGGGGGTCCCTTTGCAGGGCATTTCGGGCGGTTTCCGGGGCCGACGGGCCGGGAGAGTGTTGCCGCTGAAACCCCATGATTCGGGAACATTCCACCGGCACGTCTCATTGAGTCAGCCCGGCTGACGGGTCGGGAGACGTGTCCCTTGAGAGTCTGTTCGGGGCTGTTGACGGTGCCCTTTCCTGCACAGGAGACGCCCTCTTGGGAAAATGCGTGCCACGCACACGAAACCGGTCCGGGGCCGCCGGAGATCCGCAATCCGGTGCAGTCAGCGAATTGTGCAAGGCATATCCGGAAAACGGGTTGTGTGCATCAGATGTGCCGATTGGCAATTTGGGGTCAGGAATGCCATGATCCGGAGTTCGAGAAAGGCGGTATTGGGAGTGGAGAGCGGATGAACTCGATTGAGGCGTGTGTCTTTGATGCCTACGGCACATTGTTTGATATTGCGTCTGCCGTGCATGATGTCCTGGGGGATATCGACAGTGATATGGCCGCCCGTGTTGCTGCCGACTGGCGACAGAAGCAATTGCAATACACTTGGATTCTCTCCATGACCGGCCAGTATGAAGATTTCTGGTCAATCACCTGCGAGAGTCTTGACTGGGCACTGGAAAACAGCAGAATTCACGATGCTGCACAGAGAGAGCGTATACTGGAACTTTATCTGAACATCCGTTCCTATCCAGAGGTCAGCGATCTGCTGGCTGCGCTCGACGGGCACCCGTCAAGGAGCGCAATCCTGTCGAATGGGAACCGGAACATGCTTGCAGCAGCGCTTGATGCGACAGGTATCACCGGCAGGATTGATGATGTATTCAGTGTTGAGGCGATCAGGGTCTTCAAGCCGGACCACCGAGTCTATGCAATGGTCACAGACGACTATGCGCTTGCACCCGATGCGGTTCTCTTTGTCTCGGCCAATGGCTGGGATGTTGCAGGCGCGGGATCGTTCGGTTTCCGAACGGTCTGGATCAATCGGCACAACGAGCCGGTTGATCGCCTGCCCCACCGTCCCGATACCGTCATGTCCGACCTCAACGGCATTGCTGACATCCTGAACGCCTCATGATCCGTTATTTTCAATCCGAGGATGGGCTGCAACTGGCCTACCGCGACACAGGTGACGGTTTTCCCGTCATCTGCCTTGCCGGCCTGACCCGGAATTCATGTGATTTTGACCATCTGCCATCGCAATTCCCCGACCATCGCTTCATCTGTCCGGATGCCCGGGGTCGGGGAGAATCAGATTGGGATGCCAAGGCATCCCGCTACACTCTCGGGATCGAGACCCGTGATGTTCAATGCCTGATGGAACACCTTGACATCCGGTCGGCGTGTTTCATCGGGACATCCCGGGGCGGACTGATCACCATGGCTCTGGCAAGCCTTGCACCCGAGCGGCTTGCCGGTTTTGTTCTCAACGATATCGGACCCCGGATTGAACGTGTGGGGCTTGATCAGATCGCTGAATGGATTGGCCGGGAGCCGGGGGCGGAGAATTTCAGCGAGGGTGCCGGCCATCTCGCCAGAACATCCCGGGGATTTGCGAATGTGCCGCATGCACGCTGGCTTGTAGAGGCCAGAAGACGGTACCGGCAATCGGACTCCGGATTGAGACTGAATTACGACCCTGCCCTGCGTGATGCGTTTCTTGCCTCGGGAAATGACGACATCGCTGAATTCTGGGAAATCTTTGCCCTTTTATCCAAACTGCCCGGCGCTGTCATTCGCGGCGCCAACTCAGAGCTGCTCTCGGCGGCAACCGTCCGCAAGATGATTCAGTACAAGCCGGATCTTCTTGCTGTGGAGGTTCCGGATCGTGGTCATTGCCCGTTTCTTGATGAGCCTGAATCACTCAGGGCGATCGCGGCAGTTCTGGATCAGGGACCACGAAGCGCAGACAATCGATCGGTTTGAGGGCTCTCGGCATGGAATCCCGAACCTGTCGACTGCATCAGGTTCATGACATTCGCATTGAGAGCGAACTGGTGCCGGAGATCGGGCCGCATGATGTCCAGGTGGCAATGGGTCGGGGCGGTATCTGCGGATCCGACCTGCATTATTTTCATGACGGTGGAATTGGTCATGTCCGGGTCCGCGAGGCTTTCATCGTTGGTCACGAAGCGGCTGGCCACATCATCGCTGTCGGCACCAAAGTCAATGGTCTGGTGCAGGGTGATCTGGTTGCCATCAATCCGAGTCTGCACTGCGGTGCATGCCGCTTCTGCAAACGGCGTGAATGGAACCATTGCCTCCGGATGCGGTTCATGGGATCAATCGCCAACATGCCCCATGATCACGGGCTCTTTCGCGATATTGTAACCGTTCCTGCGGTCAGGGCGCACCGTTTGGCCAGCTCTGTCCCCGTGGCAGCGGCCGCATGCACGGAACCGCTTGCAGTCTGTCTGCATGCGGTCTCGCAGGCGCCGGATCTCCACGGGCGCCGGATCCTGATCATGGGAGCCGGACCAATCGGCTGTCTTATGACGGGGGTCGCTGCAATGAAGACTCCGGCGGAACTGATCGTGACGGATCTGCACGACTTTCCCCTCTCGGTGGCAGAGAAATTCGGTGCGGACAGGGCAATCAATGTCGCGGCGCATTCCGATCATCTTGCCCCGCTCAGCGATGAGAAGGGCCGCTGTGACGTCATCTTTGAGTGCACGGGTTCAGGGGCCGCACTCCAGGCCGCACTCGGCATGATCCGACCTCATGGCACCGTTGTTCTGGTTGGTATGGCGGGCGAGGTTCCGCTGCCGCTGAACCAGGTTGTCAGCAAGGAAATCCGCCTGGTTGGCACCCAGCGCTTTCATGCGGAATTCGCGGATGCCGCACACATGATTGATACGGGTCGGATTGACGTGATGCCGATTGTCACGCAGACATATGAACTCAATGATGCCCTGGCAGCATTTGAACAGGCCGGTGACAGAACCTGTTCCCTCAAGGTCCAATTGAGGCTTGGGAAGAACGATGGGCAAGGTGTGGCATAGACCGCACGAAAGATGAGCATCGCTCTCAACCGCCCTGCAAAACCAGATTGTCGGGGTCATAGGGGCTGTCCTCAACAATGGTCGCCGGACAGCGGGTGTTCATGATCCTGACCTCGACACCGGTACCGGGCGCACTGAAATCGGGATGGACGTAACCCATGCCGATGGAGGTGTTGCGCAGAACAGACCACCCGCCCGAGGTCAGGCGGCCAATTCTGTCCCCGCCAACCCAGATCGACTCGCGGCCCCAGGGTGAGATGGACGGGGGGCAGGAGATCAGCAGGGTTACACAGGCCGAGCGTTGAGCG
>JAPOSK010000358.1 GCA_026709725.1 Paracoccaceae bacterium
ACCCCAAATAAAAATACTGAGACCTGGAAGAGCTGCCGGCGTGACGAGCACGGCTAGCGCGCCGCTATGCAGTCAGGCCTTAACCCTCTCGGTCCGCGTATGCTCTTTTCGCTGGGCTTCCCGGTCGTAGGATGCCTCATCCACCGCCTTAAACTCTTTGACGGCGATATTATCGCCGTCTGCCGGGGGCGGAATTTTCCTGACTTCCGGGCTGGTTGCCGAATCTTTTGCCTCTTCTGCTTTCATGGCTGTTGCGCCAACTCGCGGAAGTGGTCTTTGATTAAATGGTCAGGGATGACCTCCCAGCCGGTGTCATCCGCACTTCGGATTTCGGACCACGGCGTTCCGGGGGCGTGAGTCAACTTTGACAATTCTATGCCAGTGTATTTTCCGTAAATGTTGAAGACCTGGTCCATGATATTTCTCTCGTCCTTGTCGAACGCAGCCAACGCATCCGCCACATCCGCTTCAGGCATAAGCGGCTTAGCAATCGGGTCGGAGCGATAGTGCTTGACGGCACCGTAAAGCCTCCGAATGACCGGGCCGTAGCGCCACGCCTCGACATCGTCTTCAATTAACGGTCGCCGGTATAAGCCAAGCATCCAGCCATGGCAAAGATATACCAACTTGATAATCTGCATCGGTGTCAGCGAGCGTTCAATATCGCCCGCTTTATTGAGCAGATACTGGGCTACTATCAGAGATGAGTGCATGGATCTTTCCTCCGAGGTTCAGGTGAGTTGGGATTATCAAATGATTTGGTTGTGACCGCAATAAATCGCCGACATTGGTTGCATTCATGCTAGTTTGCACGGGATTTCATGTTGGCCGGTTGCATAATATCATGACTGCCAAGTTCTTTTGCACACCGAAAACGGCGACAACGGAACTCGATGGAACGGAAAATACCACAAAATTCCCCCGCGGTAGGTGTTTTTCGGCATTCTTGAGGATTGCATTTTTTCGCCGATGCTTGTCCGTTACCGCTTTTGTCGCCCGCATCCCCGGCGGATTTCCGCGACCACGGTGGCTCGAATCATGGCGAAAACCCCAAAAAAAACCGCGAAAAAAGCCGCAATTTTGTGAGTTTTCTCACAAATTTAGCGGGTTCTCCGGCCTATCATTCGTCTCGGATTCGGCGGTATTGTAGCCGCAGGGAGTAGGCGTCACCGATGGGTGGCGCGCAACACCGGAACACATAGAGTGTTCAATCCGCCCCGTCTTTGATGGGCCTTGTTCGATTTCCTCGCAAGGTCGGCCAGGCAGGGCCGTTTGCCATCGGAAAGGCGGGGCGGTGCCCGGAACCATGTTAACGCCCGGACCGACTTAACGCCCGGACCGACAGACCCAGTTTTTTGTCTGCGCGCTTCGCTCGGCAAGCATGCCTTCGCCCGCCACAACACCCGCGGACGCCGGCATCATCGCTCCGGCGACAACCGGAGTCCGGCGTCTTTTTGCGGTTTCCGGGCGGGCGCAAATTGCCATCCGTGACAATATAATCCGCGCTTTCGCGTGTAAATTGAATTTGGGTCAAGATAACTTAATTGGCGTTTTCCGGCATGAATCCAGCAGGATTTCATACACCTCATCATGCCGGTGATTGAACCTGAACTCGCACTCTTTCAGGTGCAGATAAAAGGTTTGTTTGTTCATGCCGCGGAACTTCGCCAGGCGGCTTTTGGCAAAGCCCCAAAAGCCCTCGATGCCGTTGATGTGCACATCCCCCGCGCCCATTCGCCGCGCCCGTGCGCGACCCGCAAATGCCGGCGATAGCCCATATCCACCAGGCCGTCGTAGCCGCGCCCCAGCCGTCCGAATAGAGCGTGCTGCCTGGCGCCACATGTCCGCGGATAATGGCTTGCAGCGTGGCTTTCTGGCAGTCCGGCACGATTCTGGTATGCACCTGACCCTTGCGCTTGTAGATGCCGAACACGGCCGTTTTGCCGAACGCCCCGCGCCCGCGCTTGCCCTTCATGCGGCGCGCGCCGAAGTGGGATTCGTCCACTTCAATCTCGCCGCTCATCGGCGCCGCCTGCTTGCAAAGCCACGCCATGCGCACGCGCAGCGCGGCCAGGTAGCGGTTGATGGAAACGCGACTCAAACGAGTCAAATCGGCGATTTGCACGGCGTTCAAATCCAGCGCAAACAAGCGCAAAATGCGCCGAAATTTCGCGTCCGAGATTCGAGAATGGAAAACGTAGCGATTTGCCATTGATAATCAAAGAGTTACGCATATTTTGCACCTTTTAAGTTATCATGACCCTAAAGTTTATCCGTTGGCGAGCGGGAAGCAAGAAGTCTTTGTCGACGCCATACGAAATTATTTGGATGAGCACCGGAGCGATTTGCTTTGGTTTTCGCCCCAAATTTGCGATATTATTCGTGAATTGGAGGGTCATTATCTTTGTTTGACTGAGTCAGATCTTCAAGAAGACACTCGAGAAGATGCGGAAAGTTATTTCCGCAAAGATGAATTATTTGATACACTGAACTTTCTCACCAAAGAGGCGAAGAAAAATGCCACGCAAAAATATTAAGGTCACCCCGCTCAAGGGCCGTCCCATGCTCCATTGGGTCGGCAAAAAGCCGCTGGATGTTGTGCAGAATTACCCGGCGCAACTGAGCGAGGCTTTCGGGGTGGACAAGCCGCCGGTGCGGCCGGTCTATGACCAGTTTATGGACCGCGGCCACAACCTGCTTTTCACCGGCGACAACAAGGAAATCTTGTCGTCGCTCCTGGTCGCCGGTTTTCGCGGCAAGGTTGACCTGATTTACATTGACCCGCCGTTTGACAGCGGCGCGGATTATGTGCGCCGGGTGAAATTGCGCGGCGTGGGCAACGGCAACGGGGAAAACGGGGCCGCCAACGACAATGGTAATGGCAACGGCAACGGCGACAAAATTCTCGGTGAGGGGCAAACGCTTATCGAGCAGGCGCAATACAATGATATTTGGGCCAACGACAACTATCTGCAATTCATGTACGAGCGGTTAATTCTGCTGCGGGAGTTGCTGAGCGAGGAAGGCAGCATTTATCTGCATTGCGATACAAACAAAGGGCACCATCTGCGCATGTTGCTGGATGAAGTGTTTGGCGCGGAAAATTTTCAAAATGAAATCATCTGGGTTTATACCAGAATGGCCAGTAAAATGATGCGCTTTAATGGAACGCATCAGACGGTTTTCTGGTATGCCAAAACAGGCGATGTCATCTTTAATGTGGATGATGTTCGTATGGAATATGCCGAAAGCTCAAAAAAGCGCGCGGGGTATACAAAAAAAGGAGTGGGCAGCGGTCTGCTCCCTCAGGGCGCGATATGCGTGCTGAACTCCGAAGGCAAATTCCCGGATGACTGGTGGAGCATTCCGTTTGAAAGGGGCGGCAGTTATCCAACGGAGAAACCCGAATCCCTGCTGGAAATTATCATCAAAGCGTCCAGCAACCCGGGCTCCATTGTGCTGGACTGCTTTGCCGGCAGCGGCACCACTGTTGCAGTTGCCGAAAAACTCGGCCGCCGCTGGGTTGCCGCCGACCTGAACAAGGGCGCAATCCAAACCACAATCAAACGCCTGCAAGGCGTTGTCGACAAAAACAACAACCGCGGTTTTGTTCACTACCGCGTGAACAACTACGACTTCGCCAAACTGGACGAGTTGAGAAAAATCATCATCGCCAAATACGGCATCCGCATTAAACGCCAGGATTTATACTTCGACCGCACCGAGGACGGCCAACTGGCGAAAATCGTTGACCTGGACAAGCCGTTGACCAGGCTGGATATTCAGGTCATCCGCGATGAACTGAGCACGAACCGCGCCACCGATGAGCGCCACATCACCGTTTTCTGCAACGGCTGCGAGACCGGGCTCCAAGCCGAGTTGGAAGACGAAAAAAGAAAACGCCCCATCAACCAGATAACCGTCTGCGACATTCAACGCGACGGCGTCACGACCGAAAGGCCCGCCGAGGCGGAGGTGGCGATTGCCAAAAAAGGCAAAACGGCGACAATCAAAATTGTCGACTACCTCAGCCCGACCATTCTCGCCCGAATGGAAATCGACCGCAGCGTTTTCAACGAGCAAATCGACGATTTCCGCGCGCAAATCGACTGCGTGCTGTTTGACACCGACTACAACGGCGAACATTTCAACATCGCGGAAAGCGATGTGCCGGCAAGAAAAGGCGACTATGTGAAAGGGGAATACGAATTCTCCCTTCCCCGCGCCGGCGCCACCGTCGCCGTCAAGATTATCGACATGC
>JAPOSK010000568.1 GCA_026709725.1 Paracoccaceae bacterium
GTCCGGGCTGACACCTCTCGCGGTCATGGCCCTCCTCCTGCTCGCCCTGATTGTGCTCGGATGCCTGATGGACAGCCTCTCGATGATCCTGCTTGTGATCCCGTTTTTCTGGCCGGTTCTCGTCGACATCAACGGCGGACTTTACCAGGCGGCTGAAGGGTCCGGCTTTGGCATGAGCACGAACGATCTCAAGATCTGGTTCGGCATTCTTGCCCTCATCGTGGTCGAACTCGGCCTCATCACCCCGCCGGTCGGTCTGAATGTCTTTGTCATATCCGCCATTGCCAGGGATGTCCCGATGCTCGAGACCTTCAAGGGGGTCATGCCTTTTTTTCTGGCTGAACTGGTCCGGGTGCTCCTGCTTTTTTCCATTCCCGCCATCACCCTGTGGCTGCCCACAGTGCTCTGATCAGACATGCCAACCTGCATCTCCCGTGCAGAAAATGGCGCGGAGCGTGAAAACGGTCCCCTCCGCCGGGAGAGTCGGGCCGCCCATATGCACCGTGATCTATGTCCGGGCGCAACAGAAAGCCCGCAATCCTTCAAATCTGACACGGAAGATGAGCCGGTGATTTGCTCGATTCCGAAGAGAGCAACAACAGACCGCCGGGGGAATCGGTCGTGAACTGAGGATCCGGTCCAGCCGTGGACAGGCATGGCGGCACAGGATCGGCCATAATCAGGGAATCATGAAATTCTTCCGCTCGGGCCGGTTTGGACTTGATCCTGCGTGGCCAGGATAAATAATACGGTATTATGGCACGACAGAGAGCACCCGCACCTTCGGTCTTCATCCATTCGAATCGTGGAATCAATCCGTTCAAATGAAGCATTGAGGAATGTCATGATCCATGGCAGTATTCGAGCCGGTTAGAAAAAGTCGGGTCCACCGTGCGACCCCTCCACTGAAAGGTCATGAAATGAGAACTATCCTGTTGAGGTTTATCGCCGTCTTCACAGCCATGGCGAGCCTTTGCATCGCTGGAATTCAGGTATCAGCGCAAGATTGTCCCCGCGGAGATCTTGATGAGCGCTACTGTGATGCCGACGGTGATCTGATTGCTGACATCCCCACGGATGAAAGCATGCTGATCGACCCCAATCCCCTTATCTTCGCCTACACTCCTGTCGAGGATCCTGCAGTCTATGCGACGGCCTGGTCAGATTTCCTGACGCATCTCGAAGCGGAAACAGGCAAGGATGTTGTGTTTTTCCCGGTGCAGTCGAATGCTGCACAGATTGAAGCGATGCGATCCGGCCGCCTTCATATCGCCGGCTTCAACACCGGCTCGAACCCGCTTGCCGTCAATTGTGCGGGGTTTCGACCATTCACCATCATGGCGGCAACGGACGGAAGTTTCGGCTATGAGATGGAGATCCTGACACATCCCGGCTCAGGCATTGAAACGGTTGAGGACATCCGGGGCGGGAAACTGGCATTTACATCTCCAACCTCGAACTCAGGTTTCAAGGCACCATCTGCGATTCTCAAGAGTGACTTCAATATGGTTGCCGAGGTTGACTTTGAGCCGTTGTTTTCCGGTAAGCATGATAATTCAATCCTTGGTGTTGCCAACCGGGACTACCCGGCCGCCTCAATCGCGAACTCGGTTCTTCATCGCATGATCAGCCGGGATGTTGTCCAGGAGGATCAGGTCATCTCGATCTACAGGTCACAGACATTTCCGACAACCGGCTACGGGGTTGTCTACAATCTGAAACCGGAACTGCAGGACAAAATCCGCAATGCATTCTTCAGCTTTGACTGGGAAGGGACATCCCTGGAGGAGGAATTTTCCAAGTCCGATGAGGGCCAGTTTCTTGAAATGACCTACCAGGAATTCTGGGATGTTATCCGCAAGATCGATGCGGCCAACGGTGTCAGTTACGCATGTGAATAATCCACCCGGTTGTGGTATCGGACGGCTCAATCCGGGCCGTCCCTGACAGGCCGGACTTCGGATCGGATCCTCCCGGGAGATTTCATGCTTCGCTTGGAAACGCTGTCAAAGACCTACAAAACAGGTGATCAGGCGCTGAAAGCGATTGATCTTGAAGTGCCGGAGGGTCAGGTCATGGCATTGATCGGCCCCTCCGGAGCGGGGAAATCAACGCTGATCCGTTGCATCAACCGCCTCGTTGAACCGACCGACGGGCGTGTGACGCTTCGGGGTGAGGAGATCACCCGGTTGACGCCGCTCGGGTTGCGGCGTGCACGCCGCCGCATGGGAATGATCTTTCAGGAATACGCGCTGATTGAACGGCTGACCGTCATGGAAAATGTCCTGTCAGGCAGGCTGGGCTATGTTGGATTCTGGCGCAGTTTCCTGCGCCGCTATCCTCAGCGGGATGTTGATACAGCCTTCCGTTTGCTTGATCGCGTCGACCTTCTGTCCATGGTTGACAAGCGTGCCGATGAACTTTCCGGTGGGCAGCGCCAGCGTGTGGGCATCTGCCGGGCCCTGATCCAGGATCCTGATCTGCTGCTTGTTGACGAACCAACCGCGTCTCTTGATCCGAAGACATCCCGTCAGATCATGCGGCTGATTTGCGAGCTGTGTGAGGAACGGCAACTGGCTGCGATCATCAACATTCACGATGTGGCACTGGCGCAGATGTTTGTGCAGCGCGTTGTCGGGCTCCGGCAGGGACATATCGCATTTGATGGCCCGCCCGGATCCCTGACTCCCGATGTTCTGACGATGATCTATGGTGAGGAGGACTGGGAGCGCACAATCCGCCGTGTTGATGATGGGGGCGATGCCCGATGAGCGTGTCGCTTGAACATGTTCTCGGTCAGCGATGGAGGAAGCCACCGCTGATCAGGCGGGCCTGGCTGCGACGGTCATTGCTGATCGGGTTTGCTGTCTATCTGGTCCTTGCTGTGGCGACGATCGAGGTCAACTGGGTCCGGGTTTACGAAGGCCTCGACCGCGGTCTTCTTTTCATTCTTGCCTTCGCAAGCCCGGATTTTGTGTCAAGATCAACCGATATCTGGGCCGGCATGGTCGAGAGCATTGTCATGACAGTTGCAGCATCTGTTGTCGGCATCGCGATTTCCATTCCGATCGGTCTTGGTGCCGCAAAAAACATTGCACCCCTCCCCATCTATCTGATCTGTCGCGGTCTTGTTGCGATCAGCCGGGCATTGCAGGAGATCATCGTTGCAATCCTGCTGGTTGCAATCTTTGGCTTTGGTCCGCTTGCCGGCTTTCTGACACTGAGCTTCGCGACCATTGGTTTTCTGTCAAAACTGCTGGCGGAAGACATTGAAAGCATGGATCGGGTTCAGGCGGAAGCGGTCAGGGCGTCGGGGTCGAATTGGCTGCAATGGATCAACTACGGCATCCAGCCGCAGGTGATGCCCCGGCTTGTCGGTTTAAGCATGTATCGTGTCGATATCAATTTTCGGGAGAGCGCGATTCTGGGACTGGTGGGGGCTGGAGGAATTGGTGCCACACTGAATACGGCCTTTGACCGCTACGAATATGACACGGCGGCAGCAATCCTGATTCTGATCATCGTGATCGTGATGTGTCTTGAATACATCTCAGGAATGATTCGGGCCTGGGTTCAGTAGTGCCGGTCTCCGAAACAGCAGACACCAGGATCTGGCAACGTCGGACCCGGGCGGAATCCCTGTTTCACTGGGCAATGTGGCTGACCGGAACAGCGATCTTCGTCTATTGCTGGCAAAGGATATCCGAAGCCACGACATGGTTCTTTGTGTGGGATGCGCCGCGCATCACTGCGGATATATGGACACGGGCAACACCACCACGATGGGAATACATAACCAGACTCGGCGCTCCCATCTGGGATACGCTGAACATTGCAACCCTGGGGACGATCATCGCCATCTGCCTTGCGGTCCCGGTTGCCTTTCTGGCAGCACGCAACACAACGCCGTCAGTGCTGCTTGTTCGCCCGATTGCACTCCTTGTCATCGTGTCATCACGATCCATAAACTCGTTGATCTGGGCCCTGCTTCTTATCGCAATCATCGGCCCGGGCGTGCTGGCGGGTGTCCTGGCAATTGCGATCCGTTCGATCGGGTTTTGTGCCAAACTCCTTTATGAGGCCATCGAGGAGATCGACGAGAATCAGGTTGAGGCGATCCGGGCAACCGGGGCGAGATCGTGGCAGGTCATGACCTATGGAATCATTCCCCAGATTCTCCCGGCATTCGCCGGGATCACCGTCTTTCGCTGGGACATCAATATTCGTGAAAGCACCGTCCTCGGCCTTGTCGGCGCA
>JAPOSK010000488.1 GCA_026709725.1 Paracoccaceae bacterium
ATCTTGATCCCGCCCTGATCATCTCTGCGCTTTTGCATGACACCATTGAGGACACGGACACGCGTTACAGCGAAATCGCCGGGATGTTTGGCAGGGAGATCGCCGACATCGTTAATGGCGTGACCAAGCTTGACCGGTTGCGGCTGAGTTCGTCAAATGATGAGCGTCAACACAATGCCCAGCGTCTGATGCTGGCTGTTGCATCTGATGAGCGGGTCATACTGGTCAAACTGGCCGATCGCCTTCACAACATGAGAACCATTCAGCACATGGTTCACGGGAAGCAGCGTCAGAAGGCCAAGGAGTCCCTGTATTTCTATGCTCCGGTGGCTGCCCAGCTGGGCCTCTATCGCTGGCGTGAGGAGCTGGAGGATCTCAGCTTCAGGGTCCTCAACCCTGATGCCAGAAAATTTGTAAAGAGCCATATCAGGAATGTTGTCGACAGTCTGATTGAAGGAGATCTGACGGGCGGAGGGGTTGTCGAGGAGGTTCGGGATCGGGTGCAATCCAACCTTGAACTCCATGGTCTCAAGGATGTCGTCGTCGTCACCCGGATCAAACGGCCATATTCGGTCTGGCGCAAAATGCAGCGGCGGAGCATGTCTGTCGGCAGAATTGCTGACATTCTCGGTGTTCGAATCATCACCAGCGATGACAACGATGTGTACAAGGCACTGGGCATCATTCACCGCAAATGGATAGCGGATTTCAGCCGATTCAAGGATTATGTCAGTCTTCCGAAAGTCAATGGCTACCGTTCTGTTCATACGACAATTACCCATAAATCCGGCTGTCAGATCGAGTTCCAGATCCGCTCGAAACTGATGCATGAGGTGGCTGAGTACGGCATTGCCGCACACTGGGTTCATCATCAGGATGGCCTTGTCAGGAACCCCTATACCATCCGTCAGGAATGGCGTGCCGGTCTGCAGGAACTTGTGTCGACCGACTCCCCGCACTGGCGGAAGTTCTACAAGGCCTTCCGGGAAAATACCCTCGCCCGCAGCGTCTATTGTTTTGCTCCGAATACAGATGTGATCTGGCTGCCCAAAGGGGCCACAGTCCTGGATTTTGCCTATGAGCTGGACAAGGATTCCGGTGATCATGCCAAGTATGCGTACATTGATATGAAAAAGGTGCAATTGAATGCACCGGTCATTCAGGGCCAGACGATCAATTTGATCAAGTCAACATCGCCGTATGCCGATGAGCTGAAACTGAAAAGCGCGACAACAGCCGCCGCCAGGCGCATGATCGGTGAGTTGCAGGATGAACTGATTCGTCAGAAGGAGGTTGAGCAGGGCACCTTTTACCTCAAGGATACATTCTTCCGCTATGGAGAAACATATACGGATGCGACTTTGCGCACGGCCCAGGATTTGCTGGACTCACCAAGTGAGGAGGACCTGTTACGGAAAATTGGCCGTCGGGAACTCCATCCAAGGCGGATCATCGAGATGCTTTATCCAAACAATCCACTGAAGGAGTATCACGATATCGAGTACCCCGAACACCTGATCACCGATCTGGGCGCAGGCGAGGATATGAAACTGGCACGCTGTTGCCAGCCGGTCCCCCATGATCATGTGATCGGCATCCGTGGGGGGAAACAGTCGATCCTGATTCATCTTGCCAATTGCCATTCTGTGGATCGGCGCCGCAAGCGCGAGAAGGTCCGTTGGACAAATGGACCCTTTGCCGCTGTCCATCCAACCAAGATCGTCATCCGCATGACCAATCTGCCCGGGGTTCTGGGGCAGGTCTGTACGGTGATTGGTGAGCAGAAATCCAACATCAATGATCTGATTCTCATTGGCCGGAAACATGATCATTTTGATTTCACCATCGAACTCGAAGTGGAGGACAGGGAGCATCTTGATGCCGTCATGGATGCCGTCAAGGCCCTTGACAGCACAATCAAGATTGACAGGTACCTCGAGGTCTTCAACAAGGAGGGAACATGGTCTGACTTTGGCAAAACATAACCTGCTTCATGTCCCGCAGGACCCGGAAACGATCATGGCTGCAAACTGCATGGCAGACTGTGTGTCTGTGTGGCGGCCGGTTCCGGGCCCGTGTCCATCGTCCATGCCGACCGCCTGACAGATCCGGCTCGAATCGCGCGCGAAGCCCTTGCCGGCACCGTGCTGCCCTCACGCGCTGTGGCATCCATCGGTCCTGGTGATGGCATTCCCGGCCCCGTACCGGCTTCCTCCCCGGCGCGATCCCGGTCAACGAAATCGACGCATTTCCGGCTCCCTATGGCAAATTTTGCCGACAGTCTTTACAGACCGGACCCTGGACTGGACGGCTGTCCAGGGTTTTGTGGCGTTGTTGTTCCTGCCCCGCCTGACCGGTGGGCTGATTGCCGGGTTCGTCACTGCCCGAATCGTGCATTTGTCCATCATCCTGTTCCGGAGGCGGCGGACGGCGCGGGTGGTATTGGGGCAGGGCAGAGAGTTGATGAGGATTGTGACGATGACTCCCTTGCGGCTGGGTATCAATATTGATCATGTGGCAACAGTCAGGAATGCCCGGGGCAGTGGGTACCCCGAGCCCGTTCGGGCTGCGCTGCTTGCCGAGCAGTCAGGTGCGGACGGAATTACAGCACATCTGCGTGAAGACCGTCGGCACATCAGCGATGCGGATATTGAGGAGCTGATGGAAAAACTGACCCTGCCCCTCAATCTTGAAATGGCCGCGACCGGGGAAATGCAGGCAATTGCGATCCGGCATGCCCCGCATGCCGTCTGCCTTGTCCCGGAAAAACGCGAGGAACTGACGACGGAGTCCGGTCTTGATGTGGCAGGTCATCTGGACCGACTGTCTGACTTTGTTGTTCCGCTAAAGGATGCGGGCAGCCGCGTGTCTCTCTTCATCGGCGCCAATCATGAGCAGATTGATGCCGCGAGGGCCGTCGGTGCCGACGTGGTGGAGTTTCATACGGGCACCTATTGCGATCTCCATGCGGAAGGCAACCGTGAAGGCTGTGAGAAAGAGCTGGCCGCCATCAGGGCCGCCATCAGCCATGCCGATCAACTGGGCCTGGAGGTGCATGCCGGGCACGGCCTGACCTTCGATACCGTTGCGCCCATCGCCGCGATCGGGGTTGTTCGTGAACTCAATATCGGCCATTTTCTGATCGGTGAGGCCATCTTCACCGGCCTTGATGCAGCGATCAGAAAGATGCGTTCTCTCATGAATGATGCCCGTGCATGATCCTGAGACACAATCATCATCCCTGCAGACTGGCGATCCTGTGATCATCGGCATCGGCACCGACATTGTTGACATCCGTCGCATTGAAGCGGCGCAGGAGCGCTTCGGCAGCCGTTTCCAGAACCGAATTTACACCGGCAATGAACTGGCCACGGCACAACGCCTCAGGAATTCCGGCGGGTTTCTGGCCAAAAGGTGGGCGGCCAAGGAGGCCTGCTCCAAGGCACTCGGCACGGGTATGCGGGGCGGAGTCGCCTGGCGGAATATCGAAACCTGTGCCAACGCCCGCGCCATGCCTGTCCTCGCTCTCACCGGTGGCGCCGCCCGGCGTCTGGCCGCGATCCTTCCGGTTGACCACATCCCGTATCTTCATGTCTCCCTGAGTGATGAGCCGCCCCATGCGATGGCCCTTGTGGTCATTGAAGCGCTGCCGGACAGCGGCACATCATGACTCTCTCCATTCTCCCTGCCGGCCCGGGCCAAGGTTTCTGATCGATGGATCTGCTCTTCGATATCCTGTCAACAACGCTCACCCAGTTGCAAAAACCGACACTGGCCTTCCTGCTTGGCGGAATGATGCTCGCCGCCCTTGGGTCCAAACTGGAAATTCCCGATGCAGTCTACAAGTTCATCGTGATCGTTCTGCTTCTCAAGATTGGAAAAAGTGCCGGAATCTCCATCCGCGCAGCCGATGTGCTCTCTGTCGTGCTGCCCGCACTGGCCGGCTCCATCATCGGTATCATCATCGTGTTTCTCGGGACCCAGACCCTGATGCGGTTCCGGGGCGTCGCCCCTCTTGACGGTATGGCGACCGTCGGTCTTTTCGGAGCCGTGTCCGCATCAACCCTGGCTGCCGCGATCGCCCTGCTTGATGACGGGCGCTATGACTACGAGGGCTATATCGGGGCTGTTTACCCCTTCATGGACATTGCAGCCCTTGTGACAGCGATTGTCGTGGCCCGGATTCGACTGATGCGCCGGGCAACCGATCTCGTTGACACCGACACTCCCCATGCACGGACGTACTCCTATCGTC
>JAPOSK010000565.1 GCA_026709725.1 Paracoccaceae bacterium
GGGGAGCGATGAACGCTGCACGATATTTCCCAGCTCCTCAAGCAACCATTCGCTATGCGTGGTTACGATGATTCGCAATCCCTCCTCAACCAACAGTGCCAGCTGGCGTGTCAACTCGACCTGCATGGCCGGATGCAAGTGCGATTCGGGCTCCTCGACAATCAACACATTGCCGGGCACAACCATATATCGGAGATACAGGACAACAGGCGCAAGTTCCGGGATCATTGAGGATGCATTGGCCAGCGCAATCTCACGTTTCCAACCATGGGGCTGGTAGGCAAAACGCGGGTAGTCGATTTGCATTGATCGTTCGACCCGCACCCGCCCTTTTAGAATGTCGCTTTCAATGGGTGCGCCGAGATCTTTGCGACGCATGCGCCTGCGTCCTCTTTATGGGATCTCAATGAGCTCCTCCAGAAAATCTGCCAGGACTCCGGAAAGAATCGGTGTGCGTGCGGAAGGTCTGAGACCTGCGGTCGGTGCGCTTGCAATCAGGGCACTGACCACAACGCTGTGGGCGTGCATAACACCCGTCCGATCAGCCGGGAGATAGTACGCCGGCACACTCAAGGAGCCGAACAACGAATGAAGAGCGGACTTGGCAAGAAAAGACAAAAGCTCAGAGGCGGGACTGCCAAATGAGCCATCGCTGGAACCGGCAAGGAATTCCTCGTGCAAGCGACGAAAGTAACCTGCTGACTTTTCGTGATCAATGTTGATTTGGAGGCCTGGATCATCAGGCATCATGGCGTTCAACTCTGTGCGCTCTCCAAAAGTAAATGCATACTCCTGCACCTGCTCGGAGTTACGATTGCGTATCATGACACGCAGCGGGCTCCCGGAGCCTTCACGAATGAGCGCGTTCGTACCACTCAACCCGAAGCACCTTAGAATCTCGTGGTTCAGTCGCTCACCCAATGTCTTCATCTTGGATCGAAGAATCTTGACAATGGCAGGAGGCAGGACAATATTTTGTGGAGCATCATCAAGGGAACGGGCGAACTCGAACAAACGCTTGACATCGGAATCGGAGAGCGCGTGCGCATCCATCATCCGGTGGGGGTACGGCCGGTAAAATCGTCGTCCCAAGGGAGATGTTTCACTATAAAAAAACCCTTTGCAGGGCATAGATCAGAATGGCGAGATATGACTTGCCGGTGTTGCTAGGTCCAATGAACACCGTCAGCGGTCGCATATCAATCTTGGCATTGATGATCGGCCCATAGTCGGACACCTCGATTTCTAGAGGATTCTGTTCTGCATTCGTATCCATAGCGCTGCCCTTCTACTGTCCTGTGTCCGAAAGGGTATTTGTCTTGGATGGATTTAGACCGATCTTTGCACAAACCGGCACGATAATACAGCACGCCCAAGCATTGCAAATACACGCGGATTTTGGGTGCACGGGACATGCTGAAATTCGCTTCCCCTGTATTATCATATGCAATGCGAGGTGCCGCATTTCGGGAAACATGAACTGTCACGACCAACGCCTTTGAAACAACTGGAATCATGCCAACCCCATGCCCGCGGCATTGCGTTCCCCCGGCAACCGAGTCACCATCCACCGGGATGACAGTGCGTCACCATCGCCCTTCCAGCACAAAGGTCTTATGGAACTTCTGCCCAAATCCCGTGTCCCAAATTTGCCATTTGCCCTCGACAGGTTGCAGATTTGAAGATAAGCAATGGTGACTTTCTGATAAATCAACCTCCATGCCACCTGGGGTGCGACGCCCCGGACCTGGCATCTCCCTCTGCTTACCGCGAGGTCGTGACGCTCCGGCGAATCGGGTGCGGAAAGATTTGGGAACCGGTTCTGGAGGCAGTTTCAGACGATGAGATCGTGGATTTGGTGCGGATTCGGGATTATCAGGATGTTCCGCGCAGTCCATGAAAATCCAGCAGAGGATGTCATGTCGTCGGATCCTCGCGATCTGCTGTATTGGATTGCCTCGTCATGGATCAGGGCGGTGGTGGAGCCGAGGGGAATCGAACCCCTGACCTCGTCATTGCGAACGACGCGCTCTCCCGACTGAGCTACGGCCCCGGATGATTGCCTGGAACAGGCTTGAGCCACCTTCATTGCCCATCGCTGCTCTGTGGCTGCCATACCCAGTAACTGAAGCGGACGGGCATTGCCAGTGATTGCAGGGGTGTCGTGCGACCTGCAATTGGTCCGAATGGAGCAGAGAATGTCCCGTGATCAGC
The DNA here is from genome assembly GCA_026709725.1 of Paracoccaceae bacterium. Classification (GTDB taxonomy): domain Bacteria; phylum Pseudomonadota; class Alphaproteobacteria; order Rhodobacterales; family Rhodobacteraceae; genus MPNP01. The sequence goes on from JAPOSK010000565.1 coordinate 2,215, forward strand.
GATTGTTTGCCTTTTTGTCGTTTGTCTTCCAGGCGATGGCTTGCATGAGTGGCATGAGGTCGCGCATGGAGGGTCCGGTCTCACGACCAGTCAGGGCCAGACGCAAGGGGCGATAAAGAGCTGATTTAGATCGACCTCCGGACTTCCCAGCGGCGGCTGTCCATGTCTGCCAGGTTGATTCGGAATAGGGTGGTGGTGGCAGGAGGGTCAGGGCATGTGTGACAAATTCCTGGTCTTCGCGCGGTATGTCGGGCGCAACTCCATCGCGGAGGATTGCCCACCAGCTGTCAAGATCACTGCGATTGCTGATATTGGACCGCAACGTTGACCAGAATTGCGGGGCGATTCTGTCGGGAACCCCAAGCGCATGGATGTGTGATGCGATCGCTGCGTAGTCGAGATTGCGAAGGTAGTCACTGTTGAGACCCGGCAGATCACCGGCCGAATAGGTGGTGCTGTTGGCGTTGAACGCCGTGACGTTGAAACTGTCCACCAGAGCATCAAGCGTGTGCACGATCCTGACACCATCCGCAGTTCCGAGTGATGCGAGGCGGGAAAGGATCACCAGCGGCTCAATGCCCTGTTCGCGAAGGGTGGCAATCGACAGTGAATTGTCACGTTTGGCAAGCGGGGCTCCACCAGGACCAACGAGAAGAGAATGGTGCGTGAAGCGGGGAGGTTGTGATCCAAGGGCCTGAATAAGCGGGATCTGTACGGCAGAATTGGTCAGGTGGTCTGCACCGCGCACAATGTCGGTGATCTGCATATCAATATCATCAACGACTGATGCAAATGTGTAGAGATACTGGCCGTCAGCCCGGACAAGGACGGGGTCGGACACGTTCGCCGTCCCAATGGTCACGGGGCCCTGGATGCCATCGGTCCAGGTGATCTCTGAACCGTCAAGATGGAAACGCCAGTAGCCAGCGGTGTTTTGCCGAAGCGTTGTTCGTTCGGAATCTGTCAGACGCAGAGCAGCCCTGTCGTAGATCGGTGGCTTGCCCTGTTGCCGCTGGAGTTTGCGTTTAAGGTCAAGTTCGTCACTGGACTCGAAACATTCATAAAGCAGACCATTGGCGCGCAGGGTGACCGCGCGGTCAGCATAACGGTCAAGCCTGTCGGACTGGCGAACCTCCTCGTCCCAGACAAGACCGAGCCATTCAAGATCATGCCGAATGGCATCGATGAATTCCTGGCGGGAGCGTGCACGATCGGTGTCATCAAAACGCAGGATAAATGTCCCGCCTGCCTGCCGGGCGACCAGATAGTTGAACAGAGCCGTTCGAATGTTTCCGACATGCAGCAAACCGGTCGGCGATGGTGCAAAGCGGGTTCGGATCATCGTGGGGCCTGGATCAGGGTGGAGAATCATCACATCATTCAACTGTCACGCCACTGATTGACAATCGGGTAGCGTCGGTCAAGCCAGAATGCACGATCAGAGAGACGGACACCGGGAGCGGACTGGTGACGTTTGTATTCCGACCGATAGATCAAGTGCTGAATGGTCTGGATCATCTCACGGTCAAACCCCTCCTTCGCAACATCATCGACGGAGCGGTCTTCATCAATCAGCATGATCAGGATCTGGTCAAGGATTTCATAGGGTGGCAGACTGTCTGTGTCCCGTTGACCCGGTCGCAATTCGGCTGTGGGTGCCTTGGTCAGGATCGAGTCGGGAATTGGTGCTCCACTGGGACCTTTCATCCAGTCCCTGTATGTCCGGTTCCGCCAGCGACAGAGATCATAGAGGCGGGTCTTGTAGAGATCCTTGACCGGATTATACCCACCGGCCATATCACCATAAATCGTTGCATAGCCAACGGCGGCTTCCGATTTGTTGCCGGTTGTGAGGAGAATCTCACCGAACTTGTTTGAGATTGCCATCAGCAGCAGACCCCGAAGACGTGACTGCAGATTCTCCTCAGTGATATCGGATGGCCTGCCCCTGAATTGCTCGGCAAGTGCCGAGCAGGCAACATTGAAGAGGTCATCGATGGGGATTGAT
>JAPOSK010000503.1 GCA_026709725.1 Paracoccaceae bacterium
ACCCGGTGCAAATGGAAAGAAAAGTGGACCCGAAAAAAATGCAGTTCGGGTCAAAGTTGGATGCAGACAGTGTGTGGTGGGAAACGGAAAGAAAATCAAGAACCCCGAAGTCGTTGCGCGCATTAAGAGCGAGATGAAACGACTCGGTTAACTGGCGCGGCATAACCGCAAATCCCCCATGTGCTACGATGAAAACCTCTGATTCAAAGAGTCGATAGAATGACAGACCTGAAAATCAAAGACCTGCAACAGGCCATCGAGGACTGCGTTGTCGCCGACCGCGGGGTGCTGGACGCCTTGCGGGACGAAATCCGGCCGCTGAAAAGCATGACGCGGCGCATTCAGCCGCGCACCGCGACATCGATTTCGCTGGTGGGCGCGGACGGCGGCAACAACCAACTTCGCTTCGACCCCTTTCTGGTCCAATTGATTCGCGTGGTGGACAGCAGCGACAACGAGTACTGTCTGGAGGCGGTCTCGCCCACGACGCCGATTCGGAAAATCGATGCGCGTCAGTTCAACCCGGACGAGACGCCCCGCACTGCGTTAGGTGAAATGATGATTTCGCTTGGCGTGGACAGTCTGCGAAAACTCTCCTACAAGATTCGTCCAACGGACACCGGAAAACCGGTTTCGTCAGGCTGGGTGTCGGCCTACAGAGAACTGGTCGAGTGGGCGGTTTTGTTTTCCCTCCTCAAAAAGGATTTCGGCACCGACACTTTGATTGTCTGCGATGGTCTTTTGCGCAGTTGGACGTTCGCCGGGGAACTGTTTTATCGGTTGCGTCAAAAAATGAATGAGCGCATCGAGATGCAGTGGCACACAAACCGTCGCCGCATCTATCTTGCGGGCGTGGCCAAACACAGCAAGGTCATTTCGAGGTATCGTCTGGCCATGGCGCTGGAAGGGATACTTCAAGTCGATTACCCGGCATTCGTGGAAGTGCCGCGTGAAATCGAAGAGCGCGCATATGTGTGGTCGGAGTTCGCCCGCGGGAACGAGAATGTCGCTGAAGGCGGTGAAACTGGCAAATATGTCGGCGGTAAAATGTTTCTGGTGAAGTTCGGCTCACATCGCCGCGACCCGGTTTGGCCGGTGGACATCTTCATCCCGCAAGCCGATGACCCGCAAGTTGTTTTAGGGGCGATACTGTCCGATACCATCAACGGCTTTCCGGTGCCGCATTATCCGCGCTGCCTGCAAAAGGCGCACGAAAACGCCGCCCTGACCGCTTTCGATTTTGACATCCTGCAGGATTTCATTTATAAAGGCGTGCGTTCCAGTCTCGGCAAAGACGCGGGCGCGCTGGACACCTTTCAACTTCAAGACGCCGACCCATCGCAACGCCGGTATGGGTAGAGGACAACGACCATGACAGACATTCAACTCTTCCGCAGAGAAAAAACCGTCGGAATCTTTCGCGGATTCCAGCAAGGCGGTTTGGAATTCCGCGCCGACCTGGTGCTGCCGTATAAAAATGAATTCGAGAGCATCCCCATGCACGGGCAATTTCTTCTCGTGCAATTGGGAACGCCCGATGAGGCCGTGTTGGGGCGCATTACCTCGTTTTCATCGGAAGGAAAGTTGTCTTTTGGCGACGGGGAAGAATTCAACCTTCGCGCGGCCCGGGAAGACCGCGATGTCCCGGAGGAACTGCGCGAACAGTATTTAAAATACCGAGTCAACATGCGCGTGTTGGGCGTCTTGCGAAAGAGCGACGGGAAACTGAATTTCGTGTCATCGCACCGCCGCCTGCCGCATGTGGGCAGCAAGGTGGCGTTCCCGTCGGACGATGTGCTGCGCGAAATCGCCGGGCACAACATCAAGGGCGCGCCCATCGGACACCTCGCGTTCGGCGAATACATTTACGCGGCCGCCGATGACAAGGCGAACTTGCCGGAGTGGACGCAAATCGTTTCTCCTGAGATAAAAGTCAACTTTCCGATTGAGTCGCTGGCGTCGCGCCGCAGTTTTGTGTTTGCCCGCGCCGGCTTCGGCAAGTCAAACCTGAACAAACTCTTGTTCAGCGAACTCTACAAAACCACGCCGCATGTCGACAAACGCGGCGGCAACCGCGTGCCGGTCGGCACGGTAATTTTCGACCCGGACGGCGAGTATTTCTGGCCCGACGACAAGGGGCGGCCCGGCTTGTGCGATGTGCCGGCACTGGAAGACAAACTGGTGGTTTTTACCGAGCGCAAAAATCCGAGCCGGTTCTATCAATCCTTTGTCGCCGGCGGGGTTAAGTTGGATATTCGTCGCCTGCGCCCGGGCGATGTAATTTCCATTGCATTGGGGCCGGAGCGACAGGAGCAGCAGAATGTTCGGAAACTGCGCGGGTTGCCCCAAGGTCGGTGGGAGGAATTGGTTGACCTGATTGGCGACAACGGCAATACAACGCCGATCGAAGATATCTGTAGACTTCTAGACCTTGCTGACAGCCAGGAGGCTGAGGCGTTGGCCGCCAGAGCCAACATGACGGCCATCGTGAAAATGCTTCACGACAAGAGCAGTCAGTTGATGGATATACTGATTCATTCACTGTCCGAAGGGAAGTTATGCGTCGTTGATGTCTCGCAGATGCGCGGCGGCCAGTCGCTGGTTTTGTCGGGCTTGATTCTGCGCCGGATTTTCCACCGAAATCAGCAGGAATTTACCGCCGCCGAGCCAAGGACCATTCCGACGATTGCGGTTGTTGAGGAGGCGCAGTCGGTGCTGAATGAAAGAGCGGCCGCGGCCGAGCCCTATATCGCCTGGGTGAAAGAGGGGCGCAAATACGACCTCGGCGCGTTGTTGATTACCCAGCAACCGGGCAGCATTCCGGTTGAGATTCTCAGCCAAGGCGACAACTGGTTCGTCTTCCATCTGTTGTCGATTGCCGACTTGTTTTCGTTGAAAAAAGCCAACGCGCATTTCAGCGAGGATTTGTTGAGTTCGCTTCTCAACGAGCCCATCCCCGGCCAGGGCGTGTTCTGGAGTTCGGTGGGCGGCAAACCGTATCCGGTCAGCATCCGCGCGTTGTCGTTTGAGAATATGTTCCCGGTGCTCGACCCCGAGTACAACAGACGCCCCGGCAACACTTACAGGAAAACGCTGGTTGGCATCTTCCCGGACATGCAGAAAACTGCAACAGCAAAACAAGGTCCGAATGCCGGCGGCGAAGCCACCCGACTTTCCGCCGGGGCGGAAGACGATGAATCGCCGGATGTAAAGGCCAGCATCGAGCAACAGGCGATCGCTGCTTTGCGCTCCAACGACGGTTTAAGTTTGAGGCAAAAAATATCCAGATATGGCGCGCCTTGGGGAGAGATTAAGGCTTTCTTTCTCGAAAGGTTGCCGCAACTCGATGACAGCGGCCAGTTTGCGTACCATCTCGTTCCGAAAGCGTTGAACAGCATATTCGGGCCGCAGGATGAGTCTTGGGAAAGCTTCAAGAATTCCAAAACCGGCAAAACCTGGGTCAGAAAAAAGAGTGAGCGCGATAACGAAAGTAGCGCCACTTGATTCCCCGTCATGCCCGACCGCAGATTACAGGTTTTTGCCACGGTCGCCCGTTTGTTGAGTTTCACCAAGGCGGCCGAGGCGTTGCACATGACGCAGCCGGCGGCAACTTTTCGGATTCGCCGGCTGGAGGAGCATTTCAACGCGCGCTGACCGGCGATGCACAGGGGCCGTCGGCGGTGGGGGTTATCTTAGCGGTCTGCCAACGGGAACTTCTTCCCCGTTGCGGTAAGTCCTGTTCTTCACTGTCCCGTTGGCGGATCGCTCAACCCACTGGCCGTGTTTCTCGTCGTTCACATAAGGGCATTCCGCCGCACTGCCATCGGTATCCCGCTCAATCCAATGGCTATGCCGCCTACCATCCACCAAGGGGCCTTTAAGCACGTTGTTACTGCTTCGCAAAACACAATCGCTGTGTTCCTTGCTTTTTACGTTATAGGCATTCACCGCTAGGCCCGTTGGCAAGCGGCGCAGCCCAGGGGCCGAGCCGCTTGCCATTAACATAACAAGTCACCGTTGTAAAAACGTAAGTGACAGTGTTGGAAGTTTCGGATTTAGGCTGAAAAGAGTTGCAGTTTAGCCAAACGGTTTGTAAACTACGCTAATCCCGCCTGCCGCCAGCGGCGAGAAACCGCATAAAATTGGGCTTCTTTTCACGAAATTGGCGCCGCACCATCAAGAAAACTCCTCCCGCAACCGATTCTTAAGAATCTTCCCCATC
>JAPOSK010000118.1 GCA_026709725.1 Paracoccaceae bacterium
CCTCCTGGGTTGTCAGCAAGACGACCGGGAGGCCCACAGGCTATACGCCGGATCAATTCGCCGAAGGTCTCCAGAAAGACCCTCACGATCCGATCGAATGTTCCGAAGATCTATGGCAAAGCGTGCTCAAGTTCGAGAATGCAGAGCGGCAGACCGTCCGTGCATTCCTGGATTTCCCCGCGATAGGGGAGGATGGACGAATTGACCGCGTTTACCCGGCGGCAAACTTCTCAAAGTTGATTGCGCAGGTACGGCGATGCGAATCCGGTTACCTGAGACTGGTCGGTGTCATCATGGTTGTTGAGGCCCTGATCACCCGCATCAAAGAGGCAGGTCTCGGTGTGGAGGCCGGCATGAAAGATCCCTTGACCAAGAAGGAGGTCCCGGGATCGACAGGGGAAATGGCCCCATTCAATGACCATCTCCAGAGATTCAGGCACGACAGAAACCTCATCGTTCACAATTTCCTCTGGCGCAACACAGATGGCGTATCCGAGGAGATCCTGAAGCGCAGCGACGATCTGATGAATGCTCTTCTGGAGCATTTCATCAAAGTGCCTCCCGACTCAGACGCTCCCGGTGTAATGACTCTTCGGTTTCCCGAGATCTGGAATCTCGATACGCACCCTCCCGGTCGTGGCCGATGACCCTCACTTCACATGAGATCGTCTCACCGACCGAGACGACTCAGGCTGTCGTCGGCAGTGTTGTAATCCGGGATGCCGACACTGCTGCAGGAAACGCCGCCGCTCAACGATTGAAAATCTGACAAATGGCTGACGACACTTTGAGAGATAGTCATCAGGAACCGCTGAAAGCGGAATTTCCGGACCAGAGTAACTTCAACCGTGTCCGGGATGCATTGTGGAAAAGACCATCAGGCGCCTCGATCATGATCGGGTCCGGTTTCAGCAGGAATGCTGAGATGGTGCAATCAACTCCATCGCCTGCGCCATCCTGGCGTGAACTCATCGAAGCCATGTGCGAAAAGTTGTATCCATACGAAAACGATGGGCATCAGGTTGCAGCAATCACCGCCGCCGGAGAAACCAGCGGAGCGCTTCGGCTTGCACAAGAATTTGAGACGGCTTTCGGAAGATCAGGTCTCTTCAGTTTTTTGCGCACCCATGTCCGGGATGATCTTATGGAACCCAGACAGTTTCACAGAAGACTTTTGCGCTTGCCCTGGCGTGATGTCTTCACCACCAACTGGGACACGTTGCTCGAAAGAACACTCCCCGATCTTCTAGAGCGCCCGTACACCATCGTGCACAATGCCGGCGAGATTCCCCTGGTTGCACCGCCGCGCATCATCAAGCTGCACGGGTCTTTGAATGATCACATCATAATCACCGAGGAGGACTACCGCACATATCCGGGTGAATTCGCACCCTTTGTGAATACGGTTCGGCAGTCGATGATGGAATCCGTGTTTTGCCTCATCGGATTCTCGGGTGATGATCCCAACTTCCTGCATTGGTCGGGTTGGGTTCGTGACAATCTCAAGGACATGGCGCCCAAGATCTACCTGGCCGGATGGCTGGACCTGTCCGACCATCGCCGCACCATGCTGAAGTCGCGCAATGTCGTTCCAATTGATCTTGCACGACATCCCCTGGCCAAAAAATGGCCAGAGGCCCGGCGGCACGAGTATGCAACGGAATGGATTTTGCACTCTCTGGAGGCAGGCCGTCCTTATGATGCTGATAGGTGGCCAGATCTGGAGATGAATTCATCTCCAGCACCCCCGGACCATCTGGAACCAGTTCAGAAAGTTCTGGGCAATCGACCCAGGCAAACACCGGATCGCAGTTCCGACAGAGAGACGGAATCGGTTGCCCAGGAATTTGTCGAAGTCTGGAGCCACAATCGGGAAAAGACCTATCCCGGTTGGCTCACCGCTCCATATGGTGTGAGACAACAGTTGTGGTCCACAATCGAAAACGCCAATGACCTTGTGCAAATGCTGCCCGTACTGGCACCGGCTTTGCGGCTGAACACCATTCGGGAAATCCTGTGGCTTTATCGAATCCATCTGATGCCGCTCTCCTCTGTTGAGCCGGCATCGGCAAAACTGAAGCAGGAGGCACAGACGGTGCTGGAGTGCATTGACTGCGCCGCCCAGACGGTGGAAGGCCAGCATCTGCATGACATGGACTGGCCACGATTGAGAGAGGCGTGGATCGAAGTTGGATTTGAGTTGGTCCGGGCGGCCAGGCTGTGTTTCGATAAGGAAGAGTTCGATTCTTGTCTTGAGACCGTCAGGCCGTTTCGCGAAGAGAGCCATGAAATTCGGCATCGCTTTCTTCACGAGCAGTGCCTGTGGGCGATCTTCTCACTGGACTACGCCACCCTCGACAATCTGTTGAAGGGTTGGGATGTGGAGGCAGCCGATCCGGTATGGATGATGCGAAAGTCGGCTCTGCTCTTTGAGCTTGGAAAGAATGAGAACGCAGCGGCACTCAATGCCAAGGCATTGGAAAGAGCAAGCCAAAAACGCGGTCGAGATGAAGACATCGGTCTGTTGTCCAGGGAAGCCTGGGCGCAGGTGTGTGCAGGCACGACACTGGATTACAATGAATTTCATTACGCATGGGGCGAGCGCAGACGCAGATGGGAAGAGCTGACACCCGTCAAGTGCAACATACCGATGGAACTTCGCAAGTATGCTGAGGGCATCAGGGAATCAAGAGAGGAGGGGCATGTCCGGCCTTTCGATTTTGGGCATGTCTGGCTTGGTGGATTTTCATTGTCGAATGCAGAGTACCATCGCTGGGTGGCAGCACACAGGACCATCCGACTTTCGGAAGTCGTGGGCCTGCCGCCAAGGGCGGGAAATACGACAGCGGCAGCCGACCTGTTTGAGGCAGCCGCCCGCCATCTGGTCTGGCATGAATTGAATCTCTCCATATGGCTAGTCCTTCGGGCAGCCAAAGGTCATTCCAACAGTCTGCTGAATGTCGTTCTGTCGAGAGCGAATATCGCGAACCTGTCGCGGGATTATGTCGATCAGATTGTGCGGACTTGCTTTGGTGCGATTGATTACATCATCCCGCTTCTCAGAGGGGTGCCCACGGAGAACCATTGGCCGGAAAGACTCAAGGTCTTCATTGAGGCTGTTTCACGGTTTGTCCTGAGGCTGGAGCCGGACGAAGCAGGGAAGATTTTTGACAGGGCAATCAAATGGTATGGGGATGACTTGATTTCCAGGTCCATGTTTCCGGAGACCCCCATGCGAAACCTGCTGTCTCGGTCATGGGAAGCACTGTCGACCGAGCAGCGCAGAGAGAAAGTTGTGGACATGCTGGGTGCCCCGCTTGTGGGTCTGGATGGATTTGCAGCTTCCGCTGGCCCCCACACTTGGTACGTTGACCCGGGTGAGGTTCTGGAAGGGCACCCAATCTCAGATGTTGTAAGGTCCTCGGAAACAGAGGACCGTTGGCGAGATATTGCCGGCCTTCTGTTCAGAGGGTTGCGGGCCGGAGGAGAAGCGCGAAAGCGAGCGGCATTGCGAATGGTGCACTTTGTGAAACTTGGGATTCCAACAGAGCCCGAGCGCATGGCTATGGCGCAGGCTCTTTGGGAAGACAACGGGCGCATGACCGCAGAATTGCCGCAGGGCACAAAGCTCTTCGACCGGACCTTCATCACATTGCCTGAACCAGATTCCGGTATGGCAGAGCAGCGGTTTCGTAGGAAATGGCTGGAACCGAGCGCACCGGAGGGCACGAACGCAGAGCCACCGCACAGGATTTTGCAGGAGGTGGGCGATGCAATTCGCTCATTGAGAGATCCCGAAAAACGCTTGTCACTGTCCGAGAAGGAACGGGACTTTCTTGCCGGGGTCGTGGTTCGGTGGATCGCCGAGCCGATCCCAGGATCGTTCCACTCCAATGCAGGGGGCATTTCTTCAGCGTTCTTTGGCCAGGAGGAGAGAGTCTTTCGAGGGACAATCGCAGGCCTCTGTCACGTTCTGTTGCAGATAAAGATGTCAATCGAGCATGCCGATGCGCTCTTTGAGAAGGTGAATAATTTGAATGAGACGAAGGTGCCGGTGAGGGTGCTTTCGGCGAGTCTGATTGGGATCAGGCCGGGACGCTCCGAAGAGGTGGTTCAATCTCTGCGAACGGCATTGGCATCCGACGATGTGACCACGGCAAAAGACGCCGTCAATGCCCTGCGGTTCTGGCTTGATGCGAGAGGGGGTGG
>JAPOSK010000422.1 GCA_026709725.1 Paracoccaceae bacterium
TTAAACCGTGTTTTTCCCAGAGCTCTAAAGCCTCAAGTTTTTGTTTAGCATCAGTAGCCATCATAGCCTCCCACTTATTAGAAAAAGAGGCTATTTTATAAAATCCTTTAATGCGATAGCCGAGGTGCTGATATTTCATGTTGTCTAGCTTGATTTTTTGGGGATTTTCCCGCTAGAAAAAGTACTTTTTCTAGCGGGAAGATTAGGTTCTAAAGAGTCCAATATGTATCTGGCATTATTCAGTTATAAAGAGTCCAATAGGTATCTGGGTATTTATTCAGGAGGTGGTTTCATGCTGTTGTGCTGGTAAATACACAAGGGTTGATGATCAAATTTTATCTGCTGTCTCCGTTCTAGTAAACGCCGGCTTGCAGGCAGGTTAACTTTTCAGATAGTTCTGAAAATGAGGTAACGTCAGTCTAATACTGATATGCAAATATCTCTAATGGGAGAACAATCGACAGTCCATTTCTCATAAAAACGACAAATCTTTTTAAGAGAATCTTTTTCTCCGGATTGATCAAGTTTTTGGCATATTTCTCGTATTTTATCTTCTGGATAAACAGGAGCAAAAGAAGTTTTATCAAGCATTACACAATATAGTTCTCCTACCTTTCTACAGTGCTTATCTTTATGGGTATGTAGGTAATCAATAATTCTATACAAACGCCAACCATCTTCAGCATGTTTGGAAACAATTTCAATGATATTATTTACATACTCATCCGAAGGGTCATCAAATACTTCTAGCACAGAGTCTAAACTCGCAAAATATCTATTCCAACTATCATTCGTTGGTTTTATTGTTGTCTCAAATACTTTCTTAAGAATATCCCTAATCCTAACAAAATACTCTCGTCTCAATTCTTCTTTTCTTCCATAAATAGTTGCAATAGCATTAAATAAGCACGACCACTCATTCTCCTGTTTGTCCTTGAGAATCAGATTGATTAACCCCTCATCACCCTCAGAAACATAAGCAATTAGACTAAAGTCAATAATTCTGTTTACTGGGCTATCACTACTGTTCCAGTTTCCTTCTTTTCTTTCTCTTTCTTGCCTTAAATACGCCTTAAATACGCCTTTTTTGTTTAATTTTTCGTATACCTCAAAATTGTAAAAATTGGTATAACCAAAACCATGAATAAAGGATTTCCATAATTTTTCACTTGAAATCTTATCGCTCTGCTTTGCATCATAAGGGACTATTTTATTTAAGTTTTCATCGAACCAGTTTTTATCCATATATAAAAACCATCCATATTTTTCCCCTATCAAAGCATGTAAAGAAAATTCTCCATCTTTTCCTATTTCACGAATGATGAAGTCCTTTAGATTTTTCCATGCTTCTTTTTTATCTACATCTTCTTTATTCTCATATTCATGTTGCCATGATGTCAAATAGATAAATGTTCCTATTATCTTGCCTCTGGGTTCATTTAGCGCATATGTGTACGCATCACCAAAATTAGCATTTGGATTAGGCTTAACTTTTTCCAAAAGAGTTTTTAATATCTCAAAAGATAAATCGTACGTTTCATGCTTGAAGAAATTATTTTTGTTAGTGCCAGCTTCAATAAATTTAGCAATTGAAGAAATGACCCAATCAGCATAGGAACTTGCATCGCTCAACTGGTTAGTAAACTCTGGACTTCCAACTAGATCTTTAATTTTTTGTAAAGCTAGCTTGTAAGGGATAGCTTTTTTTTCTGTCCATAATTCCGTTAAACCATCAAGAATACTTGAAACATACACACAGTCCAGTTCCAATAAATTATTTACTATAGGAGTTGCATCAGACAACTTATGTTTTACATATTGCTTTAGATTTTCCGCAAGCCCTGCCGTGCTAGGTCTTTTCCATTCTTTAATAGGATCAAACTTCTGTTCTTTTAGATAGTTAATAAGTTCATCAGGTTTCATTGACAGAACCTTATCCTTTGGTAGCGGCGAGATAGTATGGATAGTTCTTAATCCATAAAAATATTTTGAGTCAGAGAATTCAGGGTGTGCTATCATCCAACCTGTTATTTCTCTACCAGTAATTTCTTTATAACTCTCTTCTAACTTTTTCCGTTTTTCTTGTATTTCTGGATTATTCTCCATATCTTCCAACGCGTGAAGCCATCCTAATTGCTTTGGGATATTAACTTCTCTTTCGCCATTCCTTATACGCAGTATTTGATTTATAATTTCCTCTTTTTGCTTATCAGAGAATTCAGTATAAAACTTCCTCAAATAATAATATCTTTCATACTTAGCACCCTTCATTCCATTAAAATCTTCAGACATAAAGACCTCAAATGATTGGCTAACAGAAATTATCTTTGGAAATTCTTTTGCCAATGCTAGATAAAGCCTTTTATAAGTTATAAAGGGTGATTTAACCCATTCTTTTAGTTTCTTAAGTTCACCCTCATTTTCTAATTGTTGTGACGATAGGAAGAATAATATTCCTAAAAATAGGGAAGGAGCACTATCGTGATATCTATTTTGATAATGTTTTTCAACTGCCGGTCTCCAACGACCACTTAATTTATCTAATTCCTTATCTTCAGTTAAAAGCATATTCAACTTCTTATCAAAAACTTCAATTAAATTTTCAATTAATTCCTTATTCTTTTTACCAAGTTGGTTGAACTGTTCCTCAAGCTTTTCAAGTCTATCTCGTTCAAAATTATATCTATCAAAATATGAAAGTTTGTATTGTCCTACAGACATGTGAACATTAGCTTTTTGGTATGTAAATATTAACTCTATATATTTACATACGATATCTTTTGAATTTGCGGTCTCATCTAAGTTATTAACTAGCTTGTCAAAAACATTTTGTAGGCAGACACCAGTTAATTTTCGTTCCGACAATCCTTTAAGATAATCAAATGCTTTAGTAACATCGCCAACACTTAAATAACAGTGGGGTATAGAGAATAAAATTTTAACAACCGTAGGTCTAATATGATCAGAATTTGGAATATTTCCTAGTTTGCCAAAATTTTTCTTTATGAGCGACACTAAATCTTCAATTATATTGGGGTCTGATAGTTTTTTTTCGCTTACTATATTTGCAAGATGTTCTAAATAAAAAATCGGCGGCCATGGATGGAATTTCCCTATATTGTCATCAGTACTCTCGCTACTTGTAATATCAAATAAACCTTGTTCTTTTAAGAGAGGAAACAACTTTGGATCTTTGATTTTTTTGAAAAAATAAATTTTGTTCCTTTCGTCTTGAAGGTATTCTAAAATCCGACCAATATCTTTTGTTTCTGTTGCCATAACTAGTTATTTGCAATCCATTCGTCGATTAAATTTAGCTGTTTAATCCTTGGCATCTGTTCCCTAGTTCCTTTCTGCTCAATCAATTTTTTTATGTATTTTATAATTTGATTAATTCCTTCATACCAGTTTCTGTCAACATTATAGGGAAAAACCATAATTTTTAGTTTTCTCCAATGCTCTGCCAGTTGCTCTATTACTTCTCTCTGATACGAGAGATATGGCAACAAATGAAAATGAAAAATCCCATTATCATTTAACGTATTTCGGTATAGAAGTTCTAAAATTACTAGTTCATCTAGTGAATAACCCGTAAAGATTATTGATTGTCCTTCTAAAATATCTATTAGGGAGTTTTGTAATGAATTTTCACCACTTCTCAACGAACTATACAAATATAGGTAATCCCATATAGACACTTTTATTTTAGACTCATCTTTCATTGAGCCGTGCAAATACAATAAAACTTTTTGGTTAATTTCAGGTTGTTGTTTCATAAACTCATCTGGACTGTAAAAGGTGTGGAACTTGTCATAATCCGAAGGTTTTTGAGGTGTATCTTGTGAGTCTTTTAGCAATATATCTTGCGAAAATTCTTTTGATGTATCTAGAAGTTCTTTTCGCTCTAGAGCACAATGTAACATCAAATCATAATTAGTTGTTATAAAATTTCTAATGTCATTTGGAGCTGATTTAGCAAGTTCAGCAAGTTGCTCATAAGGATCATAAGAATTATTGTTTTGCCTACATTTTGGGATAATGTCATCATAAGAAAGTTGTTCTTTACGAAAACGAGCACTGGCAATAGACATTTTTGCTTTCACGGGTAGTGCTGAAAACAAGTATTGCTGATTCAGGTTAATAAACCCTTCCTTAGAAAGTTTTTCAAGCATTTTATCTGCCATTTCCCTCCAAGATGGAGTGTTT
>JAPOSK010000042.1 GCA_026709725.1 Paracoccaceae bacterium
TGCCGCTTTTGCCCTTTGCAGCGCACGGTCAACTCCGATTTTTTCAACAGGATCAGTGGTGTCCCGGAGTCCGGCCATGTCAAGCAGACAGACCGGTATCCCCCTTAAATCCAGATGGATTTCCAAAACATCCCTGGTTGTTCCGGCCATTGTTGACGTGATTGCCGCCTCCCGCCCGGCAATATAGTTGACGAGTGTTGATTTGCCGATATTGGGTGGTCCGACAACTGCGATTTCAAAACCGCTGCGAAGCCGCTCTGCACAATCGACCCCCTGGATTTCACCTGTCAGATCCCTGCGGAGTTTCGCCAGGGCTGTGAGGGACTGTTGACGGACGTCCTTCGGCAAATCCTCTTCGGAAAACTCAATCTCGGTTTCAATGAGAGCCAGGCATTCGGTCAGAACCGCATTGAGCGATGCGGCCCGATCGCCCACTGTGCCGCTGTAGACGCGCATGGCCATCCGGCGTTGGGCCTCGGTTTCAGCTGCGATCAAATCGCCCAACCCCTCAACCTGAGCCAGATCCATGCGACCATTGTGCAGGGCGCGCAGGGTGAATTCGCCCGGATTGGCTTCACGCAGTCCATAGGCTGATGCAAGCTCTGCCACAACGGCCTGGATCGTTGCCCGCCCGCCATGCAGATGGATCTCGGCCATCGCTTCCCCGGTATAGCTTTTGCCGGGCAGGAAGCGCAGGATCAATCCATCATCAAGCTGGTCACCATCATGATTGCGGAGGATGCACCGGGTTGCCTGCCTTGGCTCCGGCAGTCTGCCTGCCAAACCGAGAAGTACAGTGTCCGTCTTCCTGCCGGACAAACGAACGATGGCAATGGCTGCCTGGCCACGGGCTGTCGCCAGAGCGTAGATCGTTTCCTCTGCTGTCATTGGACATGTCCGTTCTTTCAGCCGGGCTGTTCTTCAAACACCTGCGATTGTTGTGCCTCTGATCGGGGTAAAGTTTAAAGTTGGGATTCTGCACACGGAAATCCGCTCCCGGTCAACAGGGACCTTCCCCCTGCCGGTGGTTCATTTGTTCATGGATACGAAGAATTCCTCGTTGGTCCGGGTCACCTTGAGCTTGGAAACGAGGAATTCAATGGCTTCCGTTGTTCCCATCTGGGTCAGTATTCGCCGAAGCATGAAGGTTTTCTGCAATTCGCTCTTTGGCACAAGGAGATCCTCCTTGCGGGTGCCTGACTTGATGATGTCCATGGACGGGAAGACCCGTTTGTCAGCTGCCTTGCGATCCAGGACGATTTCCGAGTTGCCCGTGCCCTTGAATTCCTCAAAGATCACTTCATCCATGCGACTTCCGGTATCAATGAGGGCCGTGGCGATGATCGTCAACGATCCACCCTCCTCAATGTTGCGCGCTGCACCAAAGAACCGTTTTGGACGCTGCAGTGCGTTGGCATCAACACCACCACTCAGAACCTTGCCGGATGAGGGAACAACGGCGTTGAAGGCCCGGCCGAGCCGGGTGATTGAGTCCAGAAGAATGACCACATCCTTTTTGTTTTCGACGAGGCGCTTGGCTTTTTCAATGACCATTTCCGACACGGCAACATGTCGGGTCGCAGGCTCATCAAAGGTGGAGGAAATCACTTCTCCCTTGACGCTGCGCTGCATGTCGGTCACTTCTTCAGGCCGTTCATCGACGAGGAGCACGATCAGGAAACATTCCGGGTGGTTGACCTCGATGGAATGGGCAATATTCTGAAGCAGCACGGTTTTTCCGGTGCGCGGCGGGGCGACGATCAGGGCTCGCTGTCCCTTGCCAAGCGGTGCGATCAGGTCAATGACCCGACCGGAGAAATCCTTCGAGTCGGAATCCTCGATCTCCATTTTGATCCGTTCATCCGGGTAAAGCGGTGTCAGATTATCAAAATGCACGCGGCGTCCCATGGTTTCCGGGTCACTGTAGTTGAGTTTGGTGACCCTGGTCAGCGTGAAGTATCGCTGGTCGTTTTTTGGCTGCTCAAGATCACCGGCAACCGTTGAGCCATTGCGAAGGCCGTAACGCTTGATGACATTGGGGCTGACATAGATGTCATCCGGTCCGGGAAGATAATTGGCATCCCGGGACCGCAGGTAGCCAAAGCCATCCTGCAGGATTTCAAGCACACCATCATCGCTGACAATATTCCAGCCCTGCTCGGCCCGGTTTTTCAGGATCTCGAACATGATACCGCCCTTGCGGTCCGCAATATTTTCAACGCCCAGATCCGTTGCCATTGACAGCAGTTCAGCCGGTGAGTGTGTTTTGAGTTCAGAGAGCGAAATACAATTTTCAGTCATGGATTATCCTGAAACAATTATGCGGTCGTCAGCGAACGTGACTTCCATTATGAAAAGGGGAATTACTGCACGACCGGACGGTCTGCTTGCATGGGTCGGTACAAGGAGAGTCAGCCGCTGTCAAGCCATTTTACAAGACACCACTGTAGTGCATCAACCAGGATGACAGTCGGGCACTGCTCTCGAACAGTCAATCGCTGCGAGTCTTGTAAAGCGACCCGTCATTGTCGAGCAGATATCCGTAATCAAAAACAATGTTTTTCAGTGACTTGGGGACAAGACCATCTTTGCCATCATCGCCGACAGTGCAATCAGGGCAGATGATCGTGGAAGTGGGTGGAGTTCCATGTGGATATTCACCGTCCTGGCAGCTGTGTCGGCTTTTGCCTGACCACATCATTATCGGTCATCATCTGAGAAAATGAGGGTAACGCACATATGAATGGTTGGGCGCAAGTCCCTGCTCAAGACATCGGGAATCAAGTCCTCGATAAAATCACTGATAATCATTGATTTATATCTCATGATTTGGATATCTGGAGCACAAACACATGCTGTTATCTTCAAAAGGGCCAAACAATCTTCAAAAGGGCCGAACGATGATAGAGAAGACAATGACAGCTATGATTAAAATTGGTATCTTACTGATAACATTGTATGATTTAGCCGATAGAATGTGTTTGCCCTCAGCAAGAGGCTTGCGATGTCCAGCCAGCCACATGTGAAAGCCGGACAGGATGACGACGCTGGCCAGTTTAACCCAAGGCCAACCCTGACTCCAGTCGATGAGGCTGGGGATTCCGATCAGCAGAATACCAAAAATCCATGTGAGGATCATGGCGGGATTCGCAATGATTCGCAGAAGGTGAGCCTCCATGACGGTCAGCATATCCTGGCTTGTGGCTGCATTGGCTGCATCTTCGGCGTGATGGACAAACAAACGTGACAGACAGAGAAGCGCAGCCATCCAGACAATGACTGCAATGATGTGCAATGCCTTGATCCAAGGATAGGTTGTTGTCAGAATATCGGCCATGGTGCCATCCGGGGAATGTCCCGCTCTCTGTTGAAACTTCATCGAGCGGTGCTGCCTCATCTGCTGCCAGCCGATG
Source organism: Paracoccaceae bacterium (assembly GCA_026709725.1). GTDB lineage: Bacteria > Pseudomonadota > Alphaproteobacteria > Rhodobacterales > Rhodobacteraceae > MPNP01. The sequence goes on from JAPOSK010000042.1 coordinate 3,414, forward strand.
TTTGCAAGCCGTTACAGATAGGTGTAAGAGAAAGAGTGTGACAACCGAACCCTACACGGAAATTAAGAAATCGCAACCCCTATTCAAGCCCGTTGTGCCGTAATTATGGCGACCATGGACATCCTAAACCAGGAGTGGTGTTTTGGAGATATGAGAGAATTTTGTGCGTAAGATAGCGACGGTTTGATTGATACCCTTGCCTCACCCGTTTCGACATTTTAAATATACAGTATCCCATTTCATGAGAACAGAATGCCGAAAAAGCGCCGATATACTTCATTGGGGCACCGGATCGTCATGCTATGAATTGGGGCGTTCTTGCATCACATGAACCGTCTCAATACGCGGTCCGTTTTTCGCCGGTCTTTGATACGGCCCGCGGCCTATTTCGTGAAATATCTGATCGGGACTTAAAAGAAAAAATTGAAAAACAAGGCAAATCGGGTTTCATTGAGCAGTATGCCAACAAATCGAAACCAATTTTAAGCATCGATAACAGCGTGGATTTAAATCATTTTGATTTAATCAAGCGTATCTTTGATGAAAACAAATTTAATGATCAAGACGCTCTCTTGACAATTTTCAAGGCCGTTAACATTTGCGATATCAAGCACATGCTGCAATTAAAGTTTCGTCGAATAATCACACAGTTTAGAATGGGCTTGATCTGTAATCTGTTAACCTACCGGATTGATCGTATTTCGAAGGATCTGCAATTATGAATAGGTTTCTTAATTCAATCCTCAACGACATTAAGAGTTGGGGGTTTCATGTCCTTTCAGAATCGCC
>JAPOSK010000578.1 GCA_026709725.1 Paracoccaceae bacterium
AGCACTCTTCCGTAATCGACCCGTCATGGGGCATTCGCGTTCCCACCATAGGGTTAGTCTTCGCCTTCCAATCGTTGCGGCCCATTTCAAGCTGCTTGCTTACTCTCCACCTCGACGCGACTGCTTGCTGCTGCTTAGGCCGGCTTTGATGCCGCCATGCGCGGCGCCGACGATCCCGGCTGTGGCAATAATCAAGATCCATTTGAACCAAGGCCATATACCAAGCAGCCATATGCCTTTGCAGATCAAGGCGAGGCGCCATGCGAAGATCGCGCGCGGCCCCATGCGCAGCACGCGCCGGCGTCCACGCATGGGATAGTGACGTGATACCAGCGGCTGCCCTCGCAAGCCTGTCATGGCGTTCCCCGACGGGCCTGACGCCCACTGGATATATTTGCTGCCGTTCGTATCGGTCTCAATCTTCATGATTCTGTCCTTTGTCTGCGCGCACATGTGTGAAAGCCCAAACCATCGCGGCGATCCAATCGAGCACCGTCCAGCCAAGCAGAAAGGTGAGCACGAAAAATGGCCGCGACCTGGTGATGCCGACGCCCATACGCAATGACAGGCGGCAAGAAATATAGGCACAGCAGCCCGACTCCCCAGACAAGTGACCCCCTGGAGGTCAATGGGCCTGCCTGTCCGCTCATAATGGCGATGGTCAGCAAGACGCCTACCAGAGCGGCGGGCGGCACAAAAGTACAGACCAATATGCTGATCGCTCTCCTCAACGCTTACAGCTCCCTGCCCACTGCTCAATCTCGGCGAAGGTTATACCGGCCTCGCAGGCGATTTTCCGCACATAATCGCCGCGTAAACGAAGCCGCCTGCCAGAATTCAAACTGACCCACTACCCCGCCCCTAGCAAACTTGACCGACGGATCCGGCTCCACCACACTCTCGCCATGACCGACGGGCCAACAACGCATGAGCTATCGGAGCGCCTAGCGCGACTGGAGGAACGTATGGAGACTATGCGGGCAGAACACCGGGCCGCCATGGAGCGCCTCGCCGGCGACCAGAGGGCCGCCAACGAAAAGCTATCAAAGGAAAACGAAAAGCTGTCGAAGGAACTGGCGCAACGCGACCGGGCGATGCTGGTCTCCATCCTCGCCATGATCGCGCTGGCCGTCGCTATCTTGAAATTCGCCTGAGCGATATCTGCGATTAATGAGAGAGGTCCCGTTTCGCTGGGCTGAGTTCGCTGCCAGTCCCGGGAAAGAGCGATGCGGAGATCCGTCCGTGCTGTCTGGCGATAGTATGGGTTGCGTCTATCCAGGCTTCGGTTTTGGCGCGGTGATGCAGTAACGGCCTGATATTAGTCCATGCCGAGCAGAATCAGCCGAACCGGATAGTGCAAATCAGAGAGGGAGCAACGCCGTGACACTCGATGACGCTCTTGCTGACGTCGGCATCGCGTTTCTCCAAGTCGAATTCTCCATCAAGCTGCTCTCGTACTGCGAGTTCGACCGGATTCGTCCGGCGGAATTTGATACCCATCAGGTCGTCCTGTTGGAGCAGGAAAACTTGGCATTCCCAACCGGCCATTTCAGCACGCAGGAGAAAATTGTCCAAGCTGCGATGGTTGCCGTATCGCTTGCGCTTGCCGGTTCTGCCCTGACGCTCGACAAAGCCTGGGAGATTGCTGGCATCCCCCCCGACCCCCACTCTGCAGACGGCGAGGTCAAGTTGCGCACGCTCGTCCACATGGTTCGGTGCGCCTACGCGCACGGCGTGGCGGATCCGAAATGGGAGGTGCATGGGGACTACCGCCAGGTGCTCGAACTCAACCTGGCAAACGGGGCCCTGCCGCTCGATTTGCGCGAGCTTCATGGCCGGAGTTTTGACTTTGCTCAGATCGGGGGCCACGCAAGCTGGTTTGAAATCCGTGACGGGTCCCTCGCCGCGTTGGCCAGATGGGTGCGTTGAACCTGCAGTCTGTGCTTATCCATCGATGTGCAGCACCGCGAAGTCTTTGCGCCCCCCGCATGCAAGGTCAAGGCGGATGCGCGACATTGAGAGCGCATGCCAGTTCATTGCGGCCATATGGCCGCAAATCTAACGAGCAAACTGTCTTGGAGCCGTTATGAAGGAGGCGTCCTCGGGTTCTTACCGCCGGGGAGCGCTCCTCAAGGCAAAGCAAAGAAGGACAATGCGCACGACTGGAGTGACACTGTCTTCACAACCGCCCGAAGGTGAGCGAGGTGCCCGCCTTCGAACAACGATTCACCGCATGCCTTCTCGGCGGCCTCTTTGGCGCTGGCCGCGATGACCTTCTCATACTTACCGTTGTTGATTGGATTGTCTGCGCCACTGTAGCGCTGCACATAAAATTCCATTGTGATCGCCTTTGCAGAAGGGGGTTATCCCAACAAAGGTACATAACCCACCACAGTCATGCTGTCTTGATCTGGACTTCCGCATAGGCGCGCGGATCAGCATGTCGCCCGTCGAGGTCCATCCGAATTGGGAAGGGCCTTCACGCCGTGCCGGCGGGTTCGCCGAAAGTGTCGCCCTCACCGGTGCGCATGACGTCGCCCTCGCCTTCGCCGCGCCGCATGGCCGGCCCCTTCCCCGTAGCGCGCGGCATTGCCTTCGCCACCCCGCCAGGCATCGCCATCGCCGTTGCCGGAGCGCCAAGCGGTGCACGGGCGTTCGCCGATAACCGTCACAGTCCCGTATTCGTCGCCGTACATCTCCACAGTGGTAATGCTTTCAGGGAGCGCGTCCGCGGCGATTATCTGATCGCTGCCGTCGGCTATGATCCACTGGCAGTTGGTCACGCTTGCGGGCTTTCCAAGAGAGGCCGCCGCTCCGGATGCAGCAAGAGCGGCACGGCTTGTTCATAGGCGCGGCAGTCGTCCTGCCGTGATCGACCCCTGGTTTCGATCCTCACCGGGCACTGCCATATTGGCTGACGATCAGCCCCGCCAGACTTTTTATCACGATCCAATCACGCTCGCAGGCTTTCTCCAGCGCCACCGCTTCATCATGGGCTTCTTTGAAGGTCGAGAATGAGCTGATCAAGGCGGCGTGGCTTTCGCTCGACCTCCTTCTGTAAAGGGCGAAGGGTTTGCTATCCATGATTACCGGAGCGTTCCAGGGGACTTTGGGGACCTTTGTTGGGATAGACCCTATTGGTCAAGCGCGGCGTAGGCGTGGGCAAGGTAGCGTCCCGCTTTTGGAAGGTGTCCGGCTTTCGCATTCGCCTGCCCTGCTTCCCAGATCGCAGCGTAGCCGGTTCCCTTCCGTTTCACGCGGCGCGCGGTGGCAATGGTATGGTTGCGATCCTGCGTGGCATCCCTGCGCGTTAAGGCCGCCCTACTGGGCGGTTCCCTTCGATGGCCGACCGCGAGCGCACGCGCCGCGGCGATCAGGTGTTTGTTCATGGCTGGTCGTCTGAAGACGTGTCGGGCTCGATTCGCCGCGCTCGAATTCCTGACATCAGCCGGGATGTTAAAGAGCGCCCGCGCCACCACTTCCAGCCCATGACGATCGCAACGATTCCGAGAACGCCGATGGCGGCCTTGAAGGCGATTTCAGCCATTGCCCCAAACTCTCCTTGGGTCAAAGCGATCACAAAGGAAAGTATTGCTGAAACCATCGCCAGCATTGTTGAAAACCTGTAGTCCACATTGGACGTAGCCTCTTCGATGCGGCGCAGTTCATCATCCGTTACCTGATACACTTCGATTGTTGGGGGCGGGTAAATGAGAACCTTTGGGCCTTTGGAGGATGATGCGGACATGGGAGACGCCAGCGCGGGTTAATTCCAAGGAAAATTAACCGAAATAGGGGCGGCTTGCAGGTGGCGTTCCCCTACTTTTGGATTGAGTGAATCCGCCAAGAATCGTTCCACGCCTGGCTGCTTGGAAGGCGGAACCCTTGCCCAGGTGACAAACAGCCCAAAATGGGAATATTGGAGAATTCGGCGGTCCGTGCGGTGATCACGGATTCTTTCCGCGATATCGCCGCTTCCGACATACACGGTCGCGGGATCGGATCCCCCGTGCCAGATCACGTAAACGCCCGACAGATCGGTGAAATGGGTATTACCGAGGTTGACCGTAAGGCAGGGGCACCACCTGCCACCCTCACATTTGATCCAATTAAGCTTCATTCGCATGGTGCAGGGCGGTCCCTGCGTCGGCGGCATGGAGCGAGCCAACGTGCCG
>JAPOSK010000145.1 GCA_026709725.1 Paracoccaceae bacterium
TGACGGCCCAGCGGGCTGCATCCGCATTGCTTGGTGCCACAACGACACCGGCATCCTCGAGGGTCCTGATCTGACGGGATCGGTTCTGGATGTCGGCACGGGTTCCCGTCACGGAACAGAGCACAACGGGGCGCGAATCCGCTTTTGCCAAGACCGGGACGAGTGCCGCGGCCGGGTCGGGATGGGCGCCCTGCCCCAGAATGAGATCAAGCAGAATGATCGCGGTCTCCGGGTCCTCGAGTGCCGCGGCCAGCGGTGCATCGCGAACCGCCGGCCCGATCATCGGATGCGGTCCGCCCACGGCCAACGCCACGTCTCCCAGCTCAATCAGGACGCACTCTCCGCCCTGATCGCCTGCCTCAGCACCGGAAACAGGGAGGACATTGGAGCGGACGGCGAGACCGGCATCCCTGGCAATCATCTGGGCTTCCGCACAGAGTGTCCCGCCAGCATAAAGCCCGACGATCCGGCCATGACGGGCTGTACGGTCAGGCGGAGGGGGGAGGGTCTCACCCCGCCGGAGCGCCAGCAGGGCAGCGTCCTTGAGTGTCCGGGCCTGACGCACATTCGCAGGAAGGGTCATTGGAGGAGCGCCGAGAAAACAGACAATTGACGGGTGCGGGAAATCAGCGAGCCGGTTCAGCACGCGCGCGGCCACATCAGGATCCGGAGGTTTGGCAATGACCACCACCTGATCGGTCCGGTCGTCCTCAGCGAGCGCATCAATGGCCATGAGCGTTGCCTGACCGCCGACCGGCGCGGTCAGATCACGTCCACCCACACCGATCGCATGCGAGACTCCGCCGCCGGAATGGTCAATCAGGCAGCTGACCTCCTGGATTCCGGTCCCCGAAGCTCCAATGATCCCTGTCGAGCCGCTGGCAACGCGGTTGGCAAAAGCCAGGGGCACACCGCTGATGATGGCTGTTCCGCAGTCAGGACCCATAACCAGAAGGTTCCGGCGGGCCGCCTCGCGCTTGAGGTGAACCTCATCGTCAATGCTGACATTGTCACTGAAAATCATGACATGCAGACCGTGATGGAGGGCCTTATGGGCAAGGGCTGTTGCGTAGTGGCCTGGTGTTGAGATCAGGACCAGATTGGCATCCGGCATGTGCGCCCTGCCCCGTTCGAGAGTCCGGGCGCGGGTGACAGGCGCCGCCCCGGCCGGACCTGCCGGAGCCAGGAGGGCGCCTTCGGCGGCAGCTAGGGCGGCCGCAGCGGTGTCATCAGAGGTCGCGCGGATGGCGATGACAAGATCGCCGGGGGTGGCAGACTGCCCGGCACCTGTCAGAAGACCGGCCGTATCCAGGATCGCATGATTGGCGGGTGCGCCCATCATGACAGCGGCATCATCAACCCCGTCCATTTGACTCAACTGTCGGGAGAGACGCATCAGTGCCACCGAGTCGAGATAGAACCCCCGGTGGACTGTGTTGACCGTGCTCATGGCTGAACGGCGGCAGCAAGCGCGGCCAGCGCTGCCTCAAAACAGGCCATGGGTGCACGGACGATGCCGGCGCCCACCTGACCGATCCCGGGCTTGCGATGAGCGATGCCGGTATTGATGACGGGTGCGATGCCGCTCTCAACGACAAGGCGAACATCAATACCGACCGGGACCCCCTGATAATCCATTGCCGGAATGGTCCATTCACTGTTCTCGGCCACGGTGATCTCACGCATGCGGTCCGTAACCCGCCCGGCTTCGGAGGCAGCTCCGGCCCCGACAAACCCCGCCACAGCCGGTGCGGCGCCCATGGCAAAGCCGCCAAGGCCGATGGTCTCGACGATCGCGCTGTCCCCGATATCCGGATTGGCATCCGCTGCGGAATACCCGGGGAAATAAAGGCCCTCCGGCATTTCGACAGGGGCGGTGAACCAGGCATCACCGCATCCTGCGACCTTGATGCCAAAATCGGTGCCATTGCGTGCCATTGCGGTCACGATGGTACTCATCTCAAGTCTTTTGACTGCGTCCGTCATGGACTTGGCCATCGCCATCGCAAGATTGAGAAAAAACTGGTCATTGGCGGCAATGAAGTCAAGCGCACGAGCGAGTGCTGAAGTGTCGGGGGCAGCACCGGCAAGTGCCGGTGCCAGACTCCGGAGCGTCAGACTGGAACAGGCGACATTGCGCTGGTGCATCTCATCACCCATCGACAGCCCCCGGGCCACAATGTTCTTGAGCGGCAATCCGCCCCGGGAGCGTACCGCCCGACCAAGCAGTGGCCCGAATTCATCACGAATCCACTGCAATCGGTTCAGGACTTCCGGGTCATTTCCCCCAAACCGCAAGACCTTGCCGAGACCTTCATTCACCGTGCAGTAGGCCCGATTGCCGGAGGCCCGATTCTCCACCACCATGACCGGCTGGCTCATGGTGGTGATCCCCGTCATCGGCCCCACGGCATCATGGGCATGATTGGGCGAAAACCGGTACTCTCCGTCCCGGGCCTGCCTGGCGGCCTCTGACAGATCACCGGCCCAGCCTTCAAAGGCTGCGGCTCCTCCGATGGCCCCCTGCATCGGGCCGCACATGCGGTCCCAAGTGACCGGCGGACCGGAATGCAGAACGAGGCCCGGCTCCAGTGCCGGAATTGCATCACCAGCGGGCACCACATCGACAAGCACCGGGTCACCGGCAAGAATCGCTGCAACAGCCTGCTGATTTGCAGTGCTGTGCGGGCCTCCGGGACCGTCAGCAAGCCGGGCCAGAGTGTTTGCGATGCCGGGGTCTCCACCAGCCGGCGGAACCCAGTCAAGATCAAGACATTTGACGCCAAGCGCGGACAGGTCATCGGCAAACGCCGGCAACCCGATCGTCATAACCCGTGGTTCGGACCGGAGGAGATTCGTCATCCGGTCCGATCCTGTTCCGCGGCATAGACCGCGGCGGCCGCGTCGACAGCGGCATTGGGTTCGGCGGGAACATCGTGACGACGAAGAACCGCATCAAAGGACGCAAGAAAGCGGAGGATATTGGCCTTGCGACAGACATGGCCCATGGTCCCAATCCGCCAGATCCTGCCAGCGAGGTGCCCGAAAGATGTACCGATTTCAATACCGAAATCCTCAAGAAGTTCGGCCCGGACCGCGTCACCATTGCCGCATTGCCCGGGTATGTGGACGCCGGTGACATTGACCATGCGTCCCGCTTCATCTCCGAACAGTTCAAGTCCCATTGCCGTCAGGCCGGCGCGCAGGGCCCGGCTGGCCAGAGCATGCCGGGAAAAGCCTGCCTCCAGACCTTCCGCAAGAATGACGCGGGCACATTCACGTGCCGCATAAAGCATCGAGGTTGATTCAGTATGGTGGTTCAGGCGCAGTGGACTCCAGTAGTCAAGGATCATGCTCAGATCAAGGTAGTTTGAGGTGATCCGCGGTCCCTCCCCTTCGATGTAGCCTTCGGGCCGGATACCGAATTCGATATGCCTGCGGGTCCTGATGACATCAGCTGCGCGATCACTCAGCGTCACCGGTGATGTGCCCGGTGGACCGGAGAGACACTTCTGAAGTCCCGCAGCAACGGCATCAAGACCCCATTGATCGGTCTCAAACGGCGCACCGCACAACGAAGCCGTTGCATCGACAAAGATCATCGTTCCTGTCTCCCGGCAGGTCGCGGCAAGACCTTCGAGAGGCTGGACCATGCATGTTGATGTGTCACCATGGACCATTGCCAGGACAGCCGGTCTGCGGGAACGGATCTCGGCACAGATGTCCTCGACGGAAAAGACCGTCCCCCAGTCCGTGTCAATGGCGGCAACATCACCTCCAACCCGCGTGGCGATCTCCGTCAGAAGATGACCAAAACGACCAAAGCGCGGAACCAGGACGGTCTCACCCGGCGCAACGAGTGAACCGAGGCAGGCCTCAATCCCCGAGCGCGCCGTTCCATTGACAAGGAATGTCCAGTGATTGCCGGTCCGGTAGATTTGCCGATAGAGTGCCATCGTCTCATTCATGTAGCGGGTGAACTCAGGATCGAACTGCCCCAGCAATGGTGACGCCATTGCCCGCAACACCTGCGGATAGACATCCACAGGCCCCGGCCCCATCAGCAATCGGGGAGTCGGGCTGAGTTCAGCCAGTCCGGCACCATCGGGTCTTCCGCTCATCATTGCTCCCGATTCCCTATGCGCTCAATGGTCCGCAGCAGAAGTGCCG
>JAPOSK010000071.1 GCA_026709725.1 Paracoccaceae bacterium
CAGGTATTGAGGCCATCAGGCACACGATTACGTCGTGTCTCGAAAAGGGCAAGGCGTCATTCCTTCCGCAACCAGCCGCACAAATCCCCAATGACGACGGGCAATCGTTTCGTTTCAGGACGACGGCGTCGCTCTTGGGGGGTAGCTCTGAGTCTGACGCGCTGTGCGTAGATGACCGGTTCCTGAACAGTCTCTCAAGCTTTATTGGATCGGACGGCCAAGCAAAGCCGATATTGAGCGTTCTGGATGTCATCAGGTACTTGATGAAGAAGGAGCGCATGTCCCGGGAAGACTGCTTCCGCGTCCGGCACAGGCTGCGAGCCGCCGGGTTCGCGTTTGTTCCCCTGGAGGCAAAGGAGATATGTCATTGGCTTCGTGTCGCGGCAGTGACGGAAGGACAAACGATGGAAACCGTCGAGCTGCGAGTGCTCCGGCAATCGACAGCACGGGGTAACTCGCTGGCCCTGACGAATTGGGGCCAGGCGTCGGCCTTGATGTCCAATTCAAGGGCGGCGTCCACGGAGGCAATTTTCGAGATGTGGAATGACCCAGGCCTGACGGCGGAAGCGGCAATGGTGCATGCGAACTGGGTTTGGCGGAATCTGCTGGAAACCGCGGTCCCGGGTCATCAGGCCCTGGAATTCGGCCAGTACAGGCGATTGGTTCGTGAAGTCGTTTCTCTACGCGTCGGAAGCGTCCTGCTTCCGCTCTCGAGCAGAACCGGGGCACGCAAGGAAGACTATGCGGACTGGGTAGAGCGAACCGTCTTGCAGCGTCTGTGGCCCGCAAATCCAGACAGGATCCGCGCTGCCTTGTCTAGTTCGAGAAAGGCCATTGAGACCATTTCGGATCACGACATCAGCCAGGCTGCATACGGTAAGTTGTTCCTGGAGCTTCTCCCGGAAAAGGCCAGAGCCCTGGCGATCAAGGGTGATCCGGAGTTCGCGGAGAGATGTGGCTATCGCGCGGAACGCGTATTCTCGCTCGGATCGAGCGTCCAGGTCGTGGATCGAGACCTGTTCGGCGCGGCGTCCGCGGCGCTGGTCGGGGTCGGTGAAGCAAAAGCCACGGACCTGGCAGGCACAGAAATTGCAGCGGCCTACGACCGAAAGAGACAGTTGATCAGTTTGAGCTGGCAGGACGCCGAGGGAGCTACCCAAGAAGTGGAGGTTCCCGAACTTTGCCTGCTGTCCCCAAGTTCGGAGCTCCGCCTCGCGACGTTTGACAAGATCGTCAATTGTCTAGGTCCGGCGTTCGACTCAAAAGATGAACTTCGGAAGCAAGTTGGCCTTGAAGTGCCAGAATTCGGTACGGTGTCAGATATCCTTGAAGAGAGGTTAAATGGCGTTGCCGCGCTGCAGGCCGGCATGGTGGACAAGCTGCTCGGCGGCAAGCGGTTGGCACCCCGGGATCTCGTTCCGGAATCCATCGAATATTTCGAGCGGTTCGTGGCGCCTCCGCCGGTCGGGCAAACGGTGGAATCATTCATGAGCGACACTCTCGCCCGATACAGGCGGTCGCTCCTTGGCCGAGATCTCGAAAGGGGGCTGCACATTTGTTGCCTGGGAGCGGTGCACGACGATCTTTCGCCGGGCCAGTGGTTGACTAAAGAAAGTGACGACAATGTCTGGCCGGCGCTGAATGTGGTGAACCCGGGCTTGAATCCTTTCAGCCTGCTTGGTGGGCTGGACGTGGCGCTTTACCGGCAGCATGATCACCGCTTCCGGCAGTTTGCGTCTAGGGCCGTGGAGCAGCTGCTGGACGCAAACTTCGGATTCGACAAGAAGACGGACGTATACCGGCTGCTGCATATAGTCGGAAACCTTGTCCTTAACCGGATCAACCTTCTCGATGATGGCGCAGCCAAGCCAGGATACTGGAAGAGACTCGGAGCGTGGATGCAGGCCGGCTACGTTGTCGAAACAATGCTGAGGTCGGGGCACACGGTTGCCTTGGACGGCCTGGAAGAGTGGGCCCGTCATAACATGTCGGCGGCAGGGGCATACGCTGGCCTTGTTGACGCAAGAGCGGAGCCGATGCTGTTTGCGGCAAGGATGACCTCAAGCGGATTGCGCCATGAAGTGCTTGGCCGGCTTGAGATCTTGAGAAGGCGCCATGAACGGAGTGGCCGGGAAGTACCTGAAGCCGAATCCATTGACAGGAAGCTGGAGGAGCTTGAGAGGTCCGGCTTTTTGTCTGCACTGTGGTTTCCGGGACCCCTGGAAGGTGGCAGGCGACCTGAAGCTGCGTCGCCCGCCCATGCGACAGAGCAGATCGAGGAACTGGTCGAGGCAAGTGGCGGCGACGGAGTGCTGCCGTTTGTCAATCTCTCCCAGCTGTATCGCCTGAGTGAACGACAGCTCGATCTGCTGAGAGTGGCGATTGAGAAGGCGTGCGACGCGGTGCCTGAAACGGACGTCAAGGGAATGCTGCTGACCCTCGAACATGCAAGTGTGGTGGCCGCCGCAAACCGAAGCACTTCGCTTTGTTCGAGCGTTGGAGACAGGGTTGTGAGAATTTCGTCGCTGGTGACCAAGAATGAAGTGGAGTTCATTCCCCGGATCCTGTTGCAGGCGGCTGCGGCCCATGAGGAGGAGCGGGAGTGGTTTTCATGGCTTGACGAGAAGCTGGTGGAGGTCGCGGGACAGCTGCCTTCACATCCCGACAGATCGTTGCACGCTTTCCTGGGTCATCTGGAGGAAATCGGAACCGTCTTGCCTGCGAAACTTTGGATTCATGCACGGGCAAGATCGGCGGCACTGGTAGGCGTCGTTTGATGTTCTACCTTGAATAGCACAAGGAAACGAGTGCGCTGGGCATTTCAGTTTGTGTCGCCAGACAAGTGGGGCTTAGGTCGCCTTCGCCGGAATGAGCGGGGGCAGGACGCACTCAGCAATCAAGTCACCCACCACCATTGCGGCATCTTCGCCATGATCGGGAAGACCACGGATTTCCGCATGAGATGGATCAGCGTCAAAGCCATGCTCTGCGGACAAGGGATCCTGGACAATCGCCAGATCAACCGAAATGCCGGCCCCAGCGGCGGCGGCGGGTATGTATTCCTTTGTCTGGCCAACGTTTAGCTTCGCGAAGCGCCCGGTTGACGCTAGGGAAATTCTGGCGAGGTCGCGGATTGCGGTAACCGGATCGGGGAAGTTGCCGTCTTCAAAAAATTCTAGCCAGTTTACGGAAAGCCCGGATTCGGACTCGCGCATCACGAACGCACTACCATCCAGTGCCCCGTTGTCAATTAACGAAGGTTTGACGTATCGCAGCACATGATGCGCTTCGGGTATTGCCTCGTCGCTCACCGAAACACTACTCGGTTCAATTGGAGTGCGGAAATTTGCGCGAGGACGCCGGGTGGCGTATCTCGTCCGTAAGCTCTTGACACCGGGCCGCCAGAAAGCCGCTGCTTGAACAAGACATATTGTATGAGCCCGTTGTCCAGAAACTGGAGACCGACATGCGAACTGTGTTCGCCTTTCCAGACGGCACGAAGGTTGCCACTTTCCAGAAGGAAGAGACTGCCAAGCCTTATCAGGGGGTTGCTCTTGAAGAAAATCTGGAATGTCTCTCTTGATCGAGAGTTCAGGAAATTTCTGTCATTCGTAGCCTGCTCTTCCAGGAAGGAGATACGGTCATCATATGCCTTGACCGTATCCGGAAGGTTGCCATTTCGTTCTTCGCACCGCCGAGCACGCGCGTTCTTGCGATCCAGTAAACGAACTGTCAGGCCGGGAGGCCGCTGGAGTGATTCGGAATGGGCGGATCCTTCGGGGGCCTGATCAGCGTCAGCCGGAGGACTCCAAGATGTGTCTGATGGCGATCCAAGGGGATAGTCCCATTTGGGCGCCGGGAAACTCAGGGCCGCTGGGTCGGGAAGGTAGGAACTTTGCTGTCTTGCGAGTGACGCGGTCATTTTCGAGGGGTTCCTGAGACCAAGGAAGATGGTTCGTCATCTGTTGAGTCGGCATCATGTCCGGTGCGTGATCGGACGAGTGTGCAGCGTTTGCGTGTTGCCTTCGAGGACATCGGTGTGCGCATCAATATGGCAAACGTGCGGTTCGTTTGCAATGCGTATGATGGTCAGTGATTCGCGTCTATAAGTTGGGCGTTACTTTTGGCAAGAAGCGATTGGTGCGTTTCCCGGGTCATTCCCCGGCCC
>JAPOSK010000342.1 GCA_026709725.1 Paracoccaceae bacterium
GATGAGGCGGTCACGGCAGAAATTCTCCCCTCTCGGTCGAGTGTCTTCCGTCCAGAACGGCGCGTTGGATTTGGAATCGGGCAAGCTCAAGCCACACGATCCGAACGACATGTTCCTCGGCGTCGCAGACGTAGCCTGGAGCGACCAGCCGGAACCGACAGCCTGTCAGACATGGCTTGATTACATTACCCGTGTTGTCCCCGATAATGCCGAACGAAGGATGTTGCAATCGTTCTTGGGGTATTCCCTGACGGACTGGATCAATGACCATTTCCTGATGGTCATTGGCGGGAATGGAGCGGGGAAGAGCACGCTGATCAACGCGATATCGAAAGTCATGGGTTCGCTCGCCTGTCATTTTTCGGCTGATATCATGATGAAGCGGCTGGCGTTCGCAGCCGAGCTTCAGAAGGGCGCCTCACTGGAAACCGCGACGGTCAACCTTCTGACGGGCGATGACGTCATAACCGGCAATTTCATGCGTCAGAACGACCTCACCTATCGCCGGACACACAAGACCATCCTGTTTGGCAACCACCGTCCCAATTTCGGCGACGGCATCACGAGACGGCTTGCGCTGCTTGCAGTGAAATCGATTCCGGAAAAGGAACACGATCTCGGCCTGACCGAGAAGCTGGCCGCGCCGGACGTGAAAAGTGCTATCCTTCATTGGATGGTTGAAGGGCTGGCGCTCTTCATTCAGGATGGCAGGAAGCTTGTCCTCCCGGCCAGTGTGAAGGCGCGGAACGAAGAGGCGTTCGATCACGATGATCCGCTGTCCGAGTTTCTGGAAGAGTTGAACGTGGTCAATGATTCGAACGCGGTGCTGCCAGCCAGTAAGGTCTACAACGCGTTTCTGTACCACTGCTCGCGGTCCGGACGGAAGCAGATATCCCAGAGGGCGTTGACACAAAAACTGATCGAAAGGGGATGGCCGAAGCCAGCTCCGAAACGGGTTGCAGGACAGGTTGTCCGGGCATTTGAGGGCAAGGCACTGGCCCCCTCTGCGCGCGGGGGGCTCAAGCTTTTATAGTCAAATGTAACTCTTGTAACTCTTCCCCAGTATAGTGTCCCTATGAGGGGTATTATGGTAAATAAATGTGGCTCGTAGGCGATAGAACCTGCCGAAGAGTTACAAGAGTTACAGCGTTGAAAAAAACGCCAACTGAGTTCGCCCCTTTTCATGCATCAGCCCCCTGCCTGCCCGACCTCAATGCGCGCGTGAGACCGGCGCGGGGAGTCACGAGGTGCACACTCTCGCTGATGGCACCGGCGCGCCGCTTCCCCCACCGCGGCCACCGGAGGGGATGACTATCCTGTGTAAAAACTGGCCGCAGCCCTCGCCCTGTCACTGCCACGCGCGCTCATGCGGCCCAGGGCCGGGATCAGCGCCCACACCGCGTCCGTCAAATCGTCTTGCCGATCATCATGCAGACGGCCATACTGCTCCCGGGTGGCTTCGCTCCAGGCCATGGCATCCTCCATCGTCGGTCTCTAAACTCCCGACAGAATACCACAACTCGAAGCCGCCCGCGACTTCAGGAACAGACACTAAGAATGACTCTTCGCAATTCGGGAGCATTTTCATGACATCCGACACTTCAAGACTTATCCAAGCCGCTCTTAACGAAATTACCGAGAAGAGTTCGCAGGAATCGGATGGTAGATGGCTGGAAAACCTGACAGCGAAGTGTGCAGTGGTGATCAAGGAATGGGATGTCAATGAATCATGGCCATGGAATAGTGATTGGCCCGATCGTGAAAAACATTATCCAAATAACAGGGATATCGGCATTGATATTGTTGCGCGTCGTGCGAGTGACGGAGCGCTGATTGCCATTCAATGCAAATCGAGACAACTGGATGAGAACGGACGCGGAGCAGATATCACTAAATCTGAGTTAGACAGTTTCATCACAACTTCGGATGTCCCATTGTGGTCTGAACGATGGTTGGTAACAAATGGTGACGTTCATATTTCTCAAAATGCCCTTGCTGCTCTTCGACCAAATCCCAAACCGGTCAAGGTTATCAATTTTCAAGGCGATCTTCTTAAACAATGGGAAGCTGAAGCATCTCAATATTCAGATCAGGACAATGACGATGGGATACAGACGAAAGACTCCATGCAGCAGCAGGCGATTGAAACCAGCGTCAGTATTCTAAAGAAACACGCGAGCATCAATGACCAGAGGGCAAGAGGCAGGATCATTCTTCCCTGCGCTACGGGCAAGTCTCGTATCGCCTTGCGTATCATCGAAGAACTGACAAAACCGGGACAGTTCTCGGCGGTTCTTTGTCCCTCTATTGCCCTTGTGGCCCAACTGCGCCGCGAGTTTCTGATCAACAGCGAGAAGCCGATCAAGGCCATGGCCGTCTGTTCCGACGCCACCGCCGGAAGAGGCTCGGATTTGTCCAGTGACCAGACGGCGGACACTGGCTCTGCAGCAGCGTCAGAAGTGAAGGGTCTTGTGACGACTGATTCGGAAAAAATCCGGAAATGGATTGAGGATGTTGCAACCGAAAAAGACCGTATCGGCGTCATTTTTGGTACGTACCAGTCCAGTCACCGCATTGCCGATGCGCTTGAGGTCGGAAGGCGGGAAATTCAGGTGATGATCGCCGATGAGGCACATAGAACGGCTGGACTCAGACGAATAAAAGGGCAGGAGGAAAGACTTCGGGATTTCACTGTGTGTCATGATGACCAGAAATTTCCGGCCAGATTTCGCGTCTATCAGACGGCGACGCCAAGAGTTTACGATACCGGCGGAAAATCAAAAGGAAACGATGACTGGGTGGTCAGGAACATGGATGATGCAGAGGTGTTCGGCGTGGAACTGTACCGCCGATCCTATGCTGACGCCGTTGCCAACGAATGGCTGACCGATTACCGAATCCTCGCACTTGGCGTGAATGACGAAGACGCCTACAGAACCGCAAACAATTTGGCAGCCAGTCACGGCAAACTGTCCACGACCCAATTCATGCGCGGGCTTGTTCTGGCTCTGGTGATGGGCGGTGGCGTTCGCCCATACGATGAAGCCATTCGTTCCTCAATCAGCTTCATGAACACCATTCAGGCATCGAAAGGAATGACTGAAGCACTCCAATCCGAAACAGTAAGGAACTGGGTACAGCGCAGGCTTGAAGAAAACGGCACCGATTCGAAGGTGACCCGATTCAAGTTACAGCATCTCGACGCTGCCAGCAATGTCACCGCCCGCGAAATGGCCAAGGCCAGATTGGCTGAGGCAACAGACAACGAACCGTACGGAATCATCAATGTCGGCATCTTTGGCGAGGGCACCGATGCCCCGTCTTTATCGGCTATCGGCTTTCTCGAAGCACGAAAGTCGCCAGTGGATGTCATTCAGGCGATTGGACGAGTCATGCGTCGCGCCCCGGATAAGAAGATGGGCTATATCATCTGTCCTGTTCTGCTTCCGCCACACACCGATGCGGAAACATGGTTACGGAACAGTGGCCCGGATGACGGCTGGAGGGAACTCGGCCAGATATTGCTGGCCTTGCGCGCCCATGACAGTCGTATCGAAGACAATCTTGCGGAGTTGATGGAGATATATCTGCCTCGAGGACAGACGGAAGACACCGCTACCATGGTGACCGTTGGAAAGGAGGAAAACAAACGGGTTAGCCATTACGGCCATATCGGTAAATCCGGCGATGTGGAGGCTAACATCAAGGATGTACTGACAGGCAAGAAGAAACCACAAGATGTTTTCGTTTCACTGGACGATATCCTTTCTCGGCCCGATTCTGACGTCGAGCGGATTATCGGTGCAAAACGCAATACTGACGGCAGCATTGAGATGCGTGAGGCGGGAGTCCGGAGAGACAGGCCCAAACCCGATGGAACACCCGGCCGAATCAATGTCGAACAGTCAAAGAAAACCGGCAGGGATGCGGTCAACGGCAAGGCAGGAGTCAAGATCGACTGCAGGAAACGGACAAGAAGGACGCAGGAAGAGCGCACCGACGCGCATGTCAAGAACCTGTTCGATCGTCTGGACGCGGACAAGATGGGAATCTGTGTCAATCTGCTCTCGAAGTCGGGTCTTGGTCGAAATCGCGCCGAACGGGATGTGATATTGCCATCCTTACCATTATTTCAGAGGAGTTCAAGCCAAATTGACAATCCTT
>JAPOSK010000361.1 GCA_026709725.1 Paracoccaceae bacterium
ATGAGCTTCAGTGCGGATCCTACGCATTCATGGATGCCGACTATGGCCGAATTCTCGACAAGGATGGCAAGCGTATCGATGATGGAGAGTGGGAAAATTCCCTGTTTATCCTGACCTCCGTCATGAGTCATGTCAAGGCTGACAAGGCAATTTGCGATGCCGGTCTCAAGGCCCAGTCAGTCGACAGCGGCCTGCCGGTCATTTTCGGCAGGGACGATGTCGAATACATAAAATGCTCGGATGAGCATGGGGTTGTCAGTGACCCGGGCGACGTGCTCAAGGTTAATGACAAACTTCGATTGGTGCCCGGCCACTGCGATCCAACATGCAATGTCCACGACTGGTATGTGGGTGTCCGCAATGGCAGGGTTGAAACCCTCTGGCCGGTCTCGGCCCGGGGCAAGGCCTACTGATCCTGACCCCCCCCCTCGACAACCCCGGGCCGCAGACTTGCAAACATCGCCCCGGCGCTGGATTTGGTCATTGGGTTAACAAAGGAGTATGACGATGACAGATGGAATCCTGATTGTATCAGAAGGTGACTGCGAGCGACTCATTGATCGCACCAGGGCCTTCAGTGCCGTCGAGGCGGTTTTCGGAGCCATGGCACGGGGTGATGCATATAATTTTCCAGTGATCCGTGAAGCGATCGGGTATGCTGATGCTCTCTATGGCTTCAAGTCCGGTTTTGACAAGGCGGGATTGGCCCTTGGTCTCAAATCGGGAGGGTACTGGCCCGGCAATGCCGACAAGGGGTTGACCAATCACCAGTCCACCGTCTTCCTTTTTGATCCTGACACAGGCCAGTTGCAGGCACTGGTTGGCGGCAACTATCTGACAGCCATTCGGACTGCAGCCTCGTCAGCGGTCTCAATTGCACATCTTGCGCGTCAGGACGCCCGGGTTCTTGGAATGATCGGTGCCGGCCACCAGGCCCAGTTCCAGCTGCGCGCAGCTGCGGAGCAGCGTTCATTCGAGAAGGTTGTCGCCTGGAATCCGCATCCTGAAATGCTGCCGAAACTCGCTGCTGTTTCTGACTCCATTGGTCTGCCCTTTGAGTCTGTGTCGGCCGAGGATGTGGGGCGGCAAGCCGATGTGATCATCACGATCACCTCGGCATTTGAACCCCTCCTTCTGAACGACTGGATTCGACCGGGAACGCATCTGGCCTGCATGGGGACCGACACCAAGGGCAAGCAGGAGATTGATGCTGCAATTGCCGCAAGGGCTGTGGTCTTTACCGATGAGGTCGCCCAGTCGATCTCAATTGGAGAGATGCAGCATCCCGTTGCCGATGGCAGCCTGTCGGAAGCGGATATCACGCCCATTGGTGCCGTCATCAATGCCACGCACCCCGGCCGGACAGATGCGGGGCAGATCACCCTCTTTGATGGCACTGGTGTCGGGCTCCAGGATCTTGCTGTCGCCGCGGTTGCTGCCCGATCTGCAGCCGAATCCGGCAATCCAACCCGTGTATCCCTGGCATAGACCGCCGGAACAGCCTGAGAAAGGAGACGGTTATGGGCGCCAAGTCCTGCCACAATTTTGGTGATTTTCGGGCACTGGCCAAACGCAGGCTTCCCGGACCCATTTTTCACTACATTGATGGCGCAGCTGATGATGAGATCACCTACCGACGCAATACAGCTGCCTTTGACGACTGCGACCTCGTGCCAAATGTTCTCAACGATGTCGCAGAAGTCGACATGGGCGTCGAGGTCATGGGGCAGAAACTCGCCATGCCGGTCTATTGTGCTCCGACCGCCCTGCAACGTCTGTTCCATTATGTCGGCGAACGCGGCGTTGCTGCAGCTGCAACAAAATACGGAACGATGTATGGGGTCTCATCACTCGGGACGGTCAGCGTCGAGGAGCTCGCGGCAATGGCACCCGGCCCCAAGATGTTCCAGTTCTACTTCCACAAGGACCGCGGACTCAATGATGCCCTGCTTGAGCGGGCCAAGGCGGCCAGATTCGATGTCATGGCACTGACCGTGGACACGATCACCGGGGGCAACCGTGAACGGGATCTGCGCACAGGATTCACCTCACCGCCCCGCCTCACCCTTAACAGTCTTGTCAGTTTTGCCACCCATCCCATGTGGGCCCTGAACTATCTTTTCCGGGAAAAATTCGATCTTCCCCACCTCTCCGATCATGTCAGCACCGGCACCAATCTCGCCACATCAATCGGTGACTATTTTTCAACCATGCTCGATCAGTCCATGAACTGGAAGGATGCCGAGAATCTCTGCGCCAAATGGGGCGGCCAATTTGCCCTGAAGGGAATCATGAGCGTTGCCGACGCCCGCCGGGCCGTCGATATCGGATGCACCGGCATCATGGTCTCCAACCACGGCGGCCGCCAGCTCGATGGCTCCCGGACCCCCTTCGATCAGCTCGCGGAGATTGTGGATGCGGTCGGCGACCGGGTTGATGTCGTCTGCGAGGGCGGAATCCAGCGCGGCACACACATCCTCAAGGCCCTCTCGGTCGGCGCCAAGGCATGTTCCGGAGGCCGACTGTACCTCTATGCCCTCGCCGCCGCCGGTCAGGCCGGCGTTGAGCGTGCACTCGGCAACCTCCGAACCGAAATCGAACGGGACATGAAGCTGATGGGGATCACCTCCCTCAGCCAGCTCTCCCGCGACAACCTCCGCTTCCGTCGTTCGTAGCCAGGACATCCAGCTCTCTGCCATAACGGATTGCAAACGAGCCCCTGCCATGCACAAAAAGGCACTGTCAGGGAGTTAGCCATTTCGAGTCGCCTCATAAAGGAACTGCAAATCCCACGACGGGAACCGCACCATCAGGCAGGAGGTCAGCATGGCTCTGAACAGGAACCTGAACAAAGCCAAGCGCGGCAAGAACGACGAGTTCTACACCCAACTCACTGACATCAAGAAGGAACTCTCCCATTACAAGGATCACTTCAGGGGGCAGGACGGTCTGCTGCAACTGCGATGATCCGCGCATCAGCAACTTCTTCCACTACTTCAGCCACAACTTTGAGCACCTTGGCCTGAAGGGGCTGATCAGGCCCGGCTACCGGGGCCGGAACCCGGCCCTCTTCTCGCGACATGACACCGAAGAGGCCATCATGCTCGAATACGATAGCTTCCGGGAAGGTGACCGGGTGCCAAACCCTGATGATATCGGCATCAGGGAACTGGAGGGCGACGGCGACTTCCGCAGCCGGGAATGCATCAATCTCCTGGAGCAGGCCGACATCGTTGTCGCCAATCCACCGTTCTCATTGTTCCGCGACTATGTCTCGCAGCTTGTGGAATTCGAGAGGAAGCTTCTCATCATCGGCCACCAGAATGCCGTCACCGACAAGGAGATCTTCCCGCTGATCAGGGACAATCGGATGTGGCTTGGGCATGGGTTCAGACGGAATTGTGCACATTTTATGAGCAGCTACTCTCGATGAGATCCAGATCAAGCCCGGAGAGATTGGCCAGGATCCGGTGACGGGATCTCTTGCACCAGGCCGTCCTGATCAGAACGGCCTGACTCCCGTACTGGTTGGGGACAGTCTTGATGGTGTGGGTCATGGGATGCCACTCCTGGCTGGTCCCGTTATGGGAACACATATCCAGGTTGAGAGGGCCAGAAAGGGTGCTAATGCGGATCAGGTCAAGGAGTTAGGCGAAATATGCCGGAATGAAGATCCGCCTAACCAACGCCTTCAGCAAGAAGGGGAACAGATTTATACGCTGAAATGGATCGTTCAAATGTCCCTGCCAATTCTTGCCACAGCACTGGGGGCAGGTGCGATTGCACTTATTGGAAAATGGAAAAGTTTCAAACTGACTCACTGTGAAATTTCCTGTCAGGATTCAGGTGCTGCGAGTTTGCGCAGGACATAGTGCAGAACGCCGCCGTGACGGTAGTACTCGACCTCGATTTCGGTGTCGACCCGACAGAGGAGATCAAGGGCTTGAGTTGAGCCATCGGTGCGGGTGATCGTGCAGGGGCAGTGCATGCGGGCGGCAAGGGAGTCGATATTGCTGATCGTCACGGTCTCGTTGCCGACCAGTCCGAGACTCTCCCGGCTGGTGCCGGGGAGGAATTCAAGCGGCAGGACACCCATTCCGACAAGGTTCGAGCGGTGGATCCGCTCGAAACTCTCTGCAATGACAGCCCTGACTCCAAGG
>JAPOSK010000234.1 GCA_026709725.1 Paracoccaceae bacterium
CCCCACCGGATTCGATCTCACCCGGACCCATCTAACAGGTCGGGTGGGCCAATACCACATTCACACAGCCGCCGGAAATCGATTCCCGCGCAGCGGATAGCCTGCCTGACTCCGATCGGTGAAGGAACTCATGCGAGATCAGCTTGCAGGCTGCATATGCAGGCCGCTACCGCTTTCACCGACCGATTGACGCATTCCGGGCAATCATCGGTTTGCCGCCATCCCTGCCCAATCTGCATCGGGACCAGGGAGCCCGCAGCCGGTGAGTGTGCTCAATATCAGCGATCACCGCATCAGCAAGACACTCTGTTGCACGGATGATGATACCCGGCTATAAAGTTAACTGTTGGGTGCTGAATAGTTGGCCTGTGCAACAAGTAGAGGGGATGTTTCATGGGTAGGTTTCTCGCGACCGTGACCATCCTCATTCCGGCCGCCGTTCCGGCGCAAACGAACGACACAATCACTTGGAAAGATGATGTCGGGGGATGGCATATCGGCATTGATCCATCGCTGGTCAATGGGTGTTACATGGACCTGGACTATGAAGGCGGCACCTATTCAGGACCGCCTTTGACATGACCGATGATCTAGGTCTGTATGTGTATTTACGTGATGATGACTGGGCCTCCCTTGAGGCAGGGAAACTCTACCCGCTTGAAATCCAGTTTGGGCGGCGGGACCCCTGGACAGGCGATGCAAGCGGACATCAGTCTCCAAGCGGCGCTATCTACCTTTCGTTGCGAGTTCAAGAAGACCTCGCCGCTGACTTTCTTAAAGAGCTTAGCGACTGCTTGCTGTTTGTAGAGGGTAAAGCGGCAGGTGTAGTAGAGGCAAAGAAATCAGGCGTCACACTCAGCGGGATAGCTGACCAGACCAGTCCGACCGCTATATGGGCGACCTACCCGAGCATATCGCCAAATGGGACGACTCTCTGCTCTTCGATTATGAAAGCACCGGCAACGAGACGTTCTTCAGGAACCTCCGGGGCCCGAAGCCGCGTTCACGAAAAGTGTTTGCGTTCCATCGTCCAAAAGCTTTGCTTGCCTGGCTAACAGCCCAATGGCCACACTATTCGACCACAGAAATCCGTTTGTTCCCAGAATACAAGGGGCAAACGCACTTTTTGGGCGGAAAGCTCTGGAACTTCGGATTAAGCTGCGGGTCGATCAGGAGCGTATCCTCCCAGATTTTCTCCACATGTTATTGAATGCGCCTCAAACACGCCTTCCAATTGAAAGGAATGCGCGTTCGACGAGCGGCGTACACAACATCAATTCTGGCGAGGCAAAAGCGATATCCGTCGAACTCCCTCCAATTGATGAACAGCGTCAAATCATGACTGCGGCCGATGACGCTTTTCAGAAAATCGTCGACCTTGAGAATTGGTGCGACACCGAACTCAAACGCTCCGCCTTCCTTCGCCAATCCATCCTGAAAGACGCCTTCGCGGGTCGCCTCGTCCCCCAAGACCCTGCCGATGAACCCGCCAGCGCTCTCCTTGCACGGATCGCCAAGGCCAAGAAACCAACCAAAAGACCCGCAGAAAGCTGCAGGCATGAGTGACATCAAACTGTTCATCCAAAGCGGCAGCGCGTTGACCGAGATTGCAAGCTCTGCTGCCCCGCTGGAAAAAGCGCTGCAAACGACCTTTGAGCAGAACCTTGAAGCGCTGCTCGGCGTACGCTTTCTCGCCTCGGAATACGTCACCTCGAACCGCGGGCGCATGGATACGCTGGGCATTGATGAGAACGGCTATCCGGTCATCATCGAATACAAGCGCGAGCGCAGCGAGAACGTCATCAACCAAGGCCTGTTCTACCTCGACTGGCTGATGGATCATCGCGGTGACTTCGAACTTCTGGTGCGTGATCAGTTCGGCAAGGAAACGGCCGATGCCATCGAATGGAGCGCGCCGCGCTTGATCTGCATCGCTGCCGATTTCACCAAGTATGATAAGCACGCGATCAAGCAGATGAGCCGCAACATTGAACTGATCCGGTATTGGAGATTTGGCGATGATCTGCTTTTGCTCGACCTTCTGACGACCGTGACGGCAAAACCTGTGCCGGTCGCCGGTCCCAAGACCGGCAAGTCTCAGAAATACAAAACGAACGCCGAAAACCTCGCTGAAGCGAGCGGCGATCTTGCCAACCTGTATTCCGATTTAGAGGCCTTCATGCTGGGTCTGGGTGACGATGTTGTTCAGAAGGAATTGCAGTTCTATTGCGCGTTCAAGCGCATCAAGAATTTTGCCTGTGTTGTGCTGAAACCGCAGATCAATGCTGTCCGTGTGTACCTCAAGATCGACCCTGAGCGCATCGAACTGAAGGAAGGCTTTACGCGCGATGTGCGTAATACCGGACATTATGGAACGGGTGACCTCGAAGTCACGATCCGCGGGCACGAAGAACTTGAGCGTGCCAAAGCTCTGATCACTCAATCTTACGAGGTGTCTTGATGGCAGCGCGTGTTTTCATATCCTAACGCACCGGGACGAGGAACTGCGAGATCAGATTGAAGTGCAGCTCGCAATGCTCAAACGCCAAGGATTGATCGAAACTTGGCATGACAGACGGATGTTAGCGGGTGATCATCTTGACTGGACAATCAGCGCAGAGCTTGACGCCGCAGACGTTGTTCTGCTGTTGCTGAGCCCCGATTTTCTGGCTTCTGACTATTGCTATAGGATCGAAAAAGGTCGTGCGTTAATTCGGCATCGTCAAGGAACGGCTCGGCTAATTTCGGTGATTCTGCGCCCATGCGATTGGACGCATACGGACTTGGCAGGATTCATTATGACACCCAAGGACGGCAAAGCTATCACGACTTGGCCGAATCGGGATGAAGCATTTCTTGATGCAACCAAATCCATACGGTAACTGCTTGGACCCCTTTTGCTGGAATCCAGCGATCGACATCAGACCATCCTGATCAGGAAGATGTGCGGGCGGTCCTCTCGACATCAGACCCAACTTGGGGGCGGACAGTTACAGAGCTTCAAAGAATGCGCGGCATGGTGATCAGATACGAAGGCAATGTGATCGCAAACCTGTCCTTGCGCGGAAGCTATGCCGCCGCGGATGAGTTGGTCAATTGCCAAATTGCCGTGCGCGACTGGGAAACGACGAACGAGGATCCGTTCAGGAGACTCCCTGCCAACCAATCCGACCCGTTCCAGTGACCCCATTTCATGTTTGGCCCACAAACAGGTAATACCGACTTCTGTTCAAATGGAGACCGATCCCCAATGCGCAATATACCATCCGCCCCGGACTTGGAACTGCCAAGGGAACTGCGTGAGATGGCAAAGCGTCCAATGACCCGCGAACAAGTCATCCGGCAAAAAATCTCATTCGTCAAAGGCACCGTGAAGAACCCGCCGTCGGACGAGGAGATCCGCAGGATGATCTATGAACAGGAAGGGTATCCCGAAGGGGATAACCCGGAGTGATTCTTGCCAATCTGACAGGCGGGGAAAATCATCCACTTTACTCAAGGTTGGGAACCCAGAACGGCATCCGCCACTACGATTTTCTGCGATCGATTGTGGAAACAGCCATCACAACGCAACAGCCCTTCCTGTCGCAGACAATCCTCAAGGCGCTGAACTACCACGCCATCGTCTGCCTGCATGAATTTGCCGGTGAGTACCGACCATGCCAAGTAGAAGGGTCGAAAGTTTCCTCCTGAACACTGGCGCGTTCCCGATCTCATGGATCAGTTCACCAACACGGTCAACCGGCATTGGCATGAGGCAAATCCATTTGTGTTGGCAGCTTATGTCCTGTGCGCATCGCCCATATTCATCCGTTCATCAATGGCAATGACCGTACTGCACGGGCTGCTTGCTTGTATGTGCTGTGCGTCGACTCCGGCCAGCGGCCTCCAACGAAAGCGATTCTTCCTGATCTGATCAAGCAGAGCCACGATGAATGCATCGATCTTCTTCAGCACGCAGATAAAGCATGGTTAGAAGGTCCAAATAGCACCTTCGATGCAAGTCTGACTGAGATTGCAAAATATCTCCACCGCCTTGTGAATGGACCCGGTGGCGGTGCTCAAAACCCTGACCCTTCCGCATGACCGCTGCCGACCGGAAGCGGTTACACATGCGGCGCAAACGGGCTGAAGACCCGGCC
>JAPOSK010000355.1:0-2453 GCA_026709725.1 Paracoccaceae bacterium
CTCGGCCGGTGTCTTCAGGCCATGCTCCCGGGTCAGGAGGCGTCGTTTGTCATGCTGTGTCGCGTAGCCACCGTGTTTGATATAGAACAGGAGATCAACGGCATCGTAGGCATCGCTGTCAAGGAACTGGACATCATTGGTTGCCACAAGCGGCAGGGACAGCGCATAGGCCATCTTGATCATCTGCAGCTCGGTTTTTTCCTCGCGGGCCGCACAGGTTGTTCCCTCATGCGGATGCCGCTGGAGTTCAACATACAGGCGGTCAGGAAAGACCTGACACAGGGTCTCAAGCAGGGTCTGCGCCGATTGCAGCCGCCCTTCTATCAGCATGGATCCGAGGATTCCGTTGGCACCACCCGTCAGGCAGATCAAACCCTCATTCGCCTGCTCAAGGTCCTGCACACTGAGACAGGGAGACGGTCGGTCCGGGCCGAGATACAGGCGGGTGTTGAGTGCCAGCAGGTTCTGGTAACCGGTCTCGTTCATCGCCAGAAGACCCAGTGCCGGCATCCCGATTCCGCTCCATATCATGCCCGGAATCTCAAGGGACACCGAACATCCGTGCACGGGCTGGATACCGACCGCCACAGCCTTGGATGCGAACTCCAGCGCTGCGAACATGTTGTTGGTATCAAGCAATGCGGCGGCAGGCATGCCGTGCTCCGCACAGTTTGCAAGGAGCGCGTCAACATGGACGGAACTCTCGAGAATCGACGAAGCGCTTCGGATGCGGAGGTGAACAAATGTGTCCGGTGTTACCAAAGCGATCCCCCCGTCTGGCTGCTCTCGATTCTCAAACCGGACTCCGGTTCAACTGTGCCGATTGTTGCTGCCGATTCAACTTGCATTCGGTACGACTATTCCATTACTGCGCATGCGGGTCAATCAACAAACCGAAGAAGAGGCCACAACACGGGCAACGACAATGGCAGATATCAGTTTTTCCCTGAACGGGTCCCCGGTCACTCTCTCCAGTATTGATCCGCACCGAACGCTCCTCGCCTGGCTGCGCGAGGATGCCGGACTCGTTGGGACCAAGGAGGGGTGCAACGAGGGAGACTGTGGCGCCTGCACTGTCATCAATGTAACACGGGATGAATCCGGTCCCTGGTGTGAGGCCATGAATTCCTGCATTCTGCTCATGCCGCAATTGCATGGCAAATCACTCTACACCATCGAAGGAGTGGCCGGGGATGAGACACTCCACCCGGTCCAGGAGGCAATGATTGCCAAGCATGGCAGCCAATGCGGCTTCTGCACACCCGGCATTGTCATGTCACTGGTGGCTGCCTGCGAGAACGACGAAATGGACACCGACCGCATCCTCGCCGGCAACCTCTGTCGGTGCACGGGCTATCAGCCAATCATCAACGCCGCACGCGCTGCCAGACCCCGGGGCCATCTTGTGCCCGGCAAGACGCTCCCGGCCGCGGTCTCATCACCCGACTGCTTTCTCCCCGCGAGCCTTGATGAGTTCGCCGGGTGGTATGAGGAGAATCCCCGCGCAACTCTCATCGCCGGGGCAACGGATGTGGGGCTCTGGGTCACCAAGCAGTTCCGGCAGTTGCAGCCGGCCTGTTTCCTCGGCGGCCTTGACGAACTCTGCGAGATCAGCAGCAGCGAGACGTCACTTGCGATTGGAGCCATGGTCACGCTCAACCGGTTGCACGCAGCCATTGCTCCTGTCTATCCAAGTCTTGCAGCCATGATTGAGCGGTTCGGCTCGGTCCAGGTTCGCAACAATGCCACCGTCGGCGGCAATATCGCCAATGGCTCACCCATCGGCGACCTCGCGCCGGCACTGATTGCCCTTGGCTGCCGACTCAGGCTGCGACGCGGTCAATCACGGCGTGAACTCCCCCTTGAGGACTTCTTCCTTGACTACGGCAGGCAGGACCGCCAACCGGGTGAATTCGTTGAATCCCTGCTCATCAAAACCAACCAGCCCGCTCTCCGCTGCTACAAGATCTCCAAGCGACACGATCAGGACATCTCCGCACTCTGCGGGTGTTTCAATGTCACCCTTGATGGCGACACGGTCCGGAGTGCCCGGCTTGCTTTCGGGGGCATGGCCGCAACACCCAAACGGGCTCTGGCCACGGAACAGGCTCTCAGGAATCAGCTCTGGACCCATGCCGCAATCGTCGCGGCCCGGAACGCCCTTGATGAGGACTTCAGGCCCATATCCGATATGCGCGCCAGCCACACCTACCGTATGGATGCAGCCCGCAATCTCCTGGAAAAATACCATCTGGAAACTGCTGTACCGGATGTCGCCACATCCGTCTTCGCGCCCAATCTCCTGACATGACGGCAGCCCGGGTCCAGCAGGCGCTGGCACATGATGCGGCCCGGCTCCACGTCACAGGCCAGGCAGTCTATGTTGATGACATTCCCGCGACGGCCGGCACACTGCACTGTGCATTTGGGTGCTCAGAAATCGCCTCGGGAAC
>JAPOSK010000355.1:2463-4130 GCA_026709725.1 Paracoccaceae bacterium
AGTGGTTAAGGTACTGCTCTGCTCGCACCTGCCCGCAGCCAATGATGTATCACCCTCACCCTGGGAGGAGCCGCTGCTCGCTGTCGAGCGCGTTCATCATATCGGCCAGCCAATCTTCCTTGTCATTGCCAGGAGTCATGTCCAGGCCCGGGCCGCAGCCCGTCAGTGCACCATCGATTACAATGAAGAGGAGCCGGTGCTGAGCATTGATGATGCCCTGCGGATGGAACAGCACTTTGAGGCACCGCTCCGCTGGCAATCGGGCGATGCGGACGCAGCCATTCGGGAGGCAGAGCATGCACTGACCGGCCGTCTTGAGATGGGTGGGCAGGACCATTTTTATCTGGAGGGTCAGGTTGCCCTCGCCGTACCCGGTGAGGACGGCACCATGCTCATCCAGTCATCAACCCAGCATCCGACGGAAATCCAGCACAAGGTCGCGGACACCCTTGGTGTCGAAATGCATGATGTCCGGGTCGAGACCCGACGCATGGGTGGCGGCTTCGGCGGCAAGGAAAGCCAGGCGAATGCTCCGGCCTGTGCGGCGGCAATCGCAGCACGAATCACCGGACGGCCCTGCAAAATGCGCTATGATCGTGACGATGACATGATGATCACCGGGAAACGCCATGACGCGCGCATTGACTATCGGGTCGGCTTCGACAGGACCGGCAGACTCAAGGGCGTTGAATTCACCCAGTACATTCGTGGCGGATGGTCGCTGGACCTGACCCTGCCGGTTGCCGACAGAGCGATGCTGCATGCTGACAACTGCTACCATATTCCGGCCATGACGGTTGAATCCCACCGTCTGCGGACCAACACCCAGTCAGCAACCGCATTCCGTGGTTTTGGCGGACCGCAGGGCATGCTGGGCATCGAACGGGTTATGGATCATGTTGCCCATACCCTCGCCATCGACCCTCTCCTTGTCCGCCAGCGGAACTTCTATGCTCCGATGCACGCCGGGGAACACCACACGAGCCACTACGGCATGCTGGTTGACGACTGCGTCATTGACGAGATAACGGATTCCCTTCTGGTCAGCAGTGACTACAAGAGGCGTCGTGCCGAGATTGCCAGCTGGAACAGTGCGTCGCCAATCCTCAAGCGCGGCATTGCACTGACCCCCGTCAAATTTGGCATTTCCTTTACCCTGACCCACTACAACCAGGCGGGTGCGCTTGTTCATGTCTATCAGGACGGATCAATCAGCATCAATCACGGTGGCACCGAGATGGGTCAGGGTCTCTACATCAAAGTGGCCCAGATCGCCGCTGACGCCTTTGGGCAACCGCTCAAGTCAATCCGGATCACTGCAGCAGATACCGCAAAGGTTCCCAACACTTCCGCAACTGCTGCATCATCAGGCACCGATCTCAATGGCATGGCAACCAAGATTGCCTGTGATCGTATCATGCAACGGCTGATCGACTGCGTGGCCAACGAACACCAGATCGACGCCGACGAGGTCCGCATCGAGGATGGCCGGTTTGTTGTCGGCAGCGAGCAACGCACATTCAGGGACGTCGTCAGGAGCGCCTATCAGAACCGGGTTTCTCTCTCTGCCAACGGGTTTTATGCCACTCCGGGGCTGCATTGGGACCGGCGGCGGGGCCAGGGAAGGCCCTTCTTCTATTTTGCCTACGGAGCCGCAGTCAGCGAGG
>JAPOSK010000200.1 GCA_026709725.1 Paracoccaceae bacterium
AACATGTGCAGCCCAATTATGTCTCCAGCGAATTTGTCACTCATTTGTTGGTCAGAGGGAATAGTTGAAACTCTTGCAGTCTGCTCCTCTTCCGTATTAATACTATTAGCTGATGCGGAATAAAATATCAACCTGCCGCCTACTTTTTCACGCTTTACTCCTGGAATATGATTAATACTACTTATTTCTGCTACGATTTGCCTAAGTGCCAGCTCTTTATTACCATCAAAATTATCTATCTTATAATTGAAATAATCTAGATATTTTTCTGCAATCCATTCACCAATTTCCCTAGTTGTAGCTCTCTTTTCTGGGTTTTCCTGGAAAAATGCAATTACTTTTGCTCTTAAGTCAAACTTAGCCATGATTATTTTGAATTTATCTAATTTTTGTGATGATTACTATATTGGTTTAGGTGAAACATTGCAAATTATAGCAGGCTTGCAAGTGTAAAGGCAGTATGCAGTGTGTTGATGGGGAGGCGCATTTGCACCTTTCTTTGCAAATGGTCGTATGGTCTATGTGCTGGATTCGGAGTCATCAAGTTTTTTTTGAATTCTCTGCAGTGCTGCTTTATAAACCTCATCTGATGGGTTTAGCCTTATTGCTTCTTTGTAATCTTCGGCTCCACCTTTATAGTCCTTTGACTCTTCTTTAGCTAAGCCTCTATTATAGTAAATAGAAGCAAGCTCTTGATCTATTTCAATAGTTTTTTCGTAGCCTGCGATTTTTGACTTTTCGTTCTTTGCTAGCATTTTTTCTGCTAGTTTTATTTTGACTGCCTCGTCATAGTCTGCGATTGCTCCTTTGAGGTCTTTTAATTCGACTTTACAATTACCTCTATTACAGTAAACACCAGCAACCTTGAAGCCTATTTCAATGGCTTTGTCGTAGTCTGCAATTGCTCCCCTGTAGTCTTTTATATCTTCCTTAGCCATACCTTTGTTGTTGTAAGCACCAGCTAATTTCGGGTCTAGTTCAATGGCTTTGTTGAAGTCTGCAATAGCCTCTTCATATTTTTCTAATTTATGTCTAGCAAGACCTCTGTTATTGTAAGCACCAGCAGACTCTTGATCTAGTTTAATGGCTTTGTCACAGTCCACAATAGCCTCTTCATATTTTTCTAAATTATATTTAGCAAAACCTCTATTGCAATATGCAAAAGCATCTTTTGGGTATAGTTCAATGGTTTTATCGTAGTCTACAATCGCCCCCTCATAGTTTCCTAATTCACGTTTAGCAACACCTCTATTGTTGTAGGCAAAAACAAACTCTGGGTTTAGTTTAATGGCTTTGTCAAAGTCTTTGATTGCCTCTGAATATTTTTCTCTTTCATAGTTAGCGAGCCCTTTATTGTAGTGAGCGATCGCATCCTTTGGGTTTATTTTGATGGCTTCGTCAAAGTCTGCAATTGCTTCTTTGTAGCCGTAGTCTTTTGCTCTCTTTTTGGTATTGCCTCTGTTATTATAAGCAGTAGCATTTTTCGGGTCTAGCTTAATGACATAGCTATAGTCATCAATTGCTTCTTTGTATTTTCCTAATTGATCTCTAGCAAGACCTCTATTATTATAGGCAGCAATATTATTTGGGTCTCGTTCAATATTATTTAAGTTTAGTTGAATGGCATCATCAAAGTCTCTGATCGCCTCTTTATGTTTTCCTGATTGATCCTTAGAAAGACCTCTATTATTGTAGGCAGAAGTAAACTTTGAGTCTAGTTCAATAGCTTCGTCAAAGTCTGCAATTGCTTCTTCGTAGTCTCTTAATTTATATTTAGCAAGACCTCTATTATTATAAGTAGTAGCATCTTTAGATTCTGCTTCAATCACTCTGTCGAAATCTTTAATCGCCTTTTTGTAGTTTTCTAAAACATCCTGAGTATTGCCTCTGTTCCTATATGCGTATTTATGTCCCGGGTTTAGTTCAATCGCTTTATCAAAATCTGCAATTGCCCCTACATAGTCTTTTATTGCAGCTCTGCTATTACCTCTATTATTGTATGCGTATGCATTCTTCAGATCTATGGCTATTGCTTTGCTATGGTCCTCAATCGCTCCGTTATAGTTCTCTAGAGCATCTTTGCTATTGCCTCTACTATAGTAAGCAGAAGCATACATAGGATCTATTTCGATTGCTTTGTCAAAGTCATGAATTGCCTCGTCATGCTTTTCCTGTTTAGCATTAATATTGCCTCTGCTGTAGTAGGCAGCAGCAAATATATTCGTATTACGTGACCTATACTCGGTTAATTCATAAGTATAAGAATATTCTTGTACAGATATGTTGCTACTTTGCATGGACAAATTTTTATCTTGATGTGTTAGGTTAACCCTAATCCTCTTAGTTGGTTTACTGCGTGATGTATCAGCTGGTATGCTCAGACCAGTTCTAGGATTAAGGCCTAGAATTAAGTTTAAGATTGGGAGAAGGAGATAAATACGCTGATAAGCTCCAATGACATTATCATAATACTTAATTGCTTTTTTATATTTTTTTGCTTGTTGTTTCTTAGAACCACTAGAAAAATCATAGATTATAGCTAATGCTATAGCTATTAGATATACCACAAAAAGTACAATAAAAAGACTGACGAGTATATCAAAAAAATCAGTTGGATTATGTTTAGTAACCATATAAGCTAACGCCGAGAAAATTGTAAAAAGTAAAGTGAAATTGATGCAATGCTTCCATGAGCTATAAAAGCAAATAACGGTTTTCACGAAACGACATGCAAGGTGTTTACTGAAGCTACAAAAGCGCATGGCTAAGCGATATGTATACCGCTTACTTGAACTGTAAGATTCTTGCAAAATATTAATCAGTTTCTCAGATTTCATAATTATTCCTTGCTCGTGCTTTGATAGGGTAGTCCCGGCACAATTTTATACGGTGGCACTATTATCGTTTGTGTTTGATAGTTTAATGAAACCATGTATGGTTTTTAATAAATTGTGGTTGACAGCATGCAGTGCGTTGACAGAGGAGGTGCATTTACACTTTTTTTACCAATGATTGTGGTCTATGTGCTGGATTGCGAATCATCAAGTTTTTTTTGAACCTCTTGTCTCATCTCTTTATAAGAATTTGCATTGGTTGGATTTAGTTCAATAGCTTTGTCGTAGTTTGTAATCGCCTCTTCATATTTTCCTAGTGAGGCTTTGCTATTACCTCTATTGTAGTAAACACCAGCAATCTTGAGGCCTAGTTCAATAGCTTCGTCATAGTCCAAAATTGCTTCTTCATGTTTTCCTAATATGGCTTTTTCAAGACCTCTATTATTGTAAGCAGCAGCAAATTTAGGGTTTAGTTCAATGACTGTGCCGTAGTCTGCAATTGCTCCTTCATGTTTTCCTAATGTGGCTTTATCATTACCTCTATTATAGTAAGCAAAAACAAATTTAGGGTTTAGTTCAATAGCTCTATCGTAGTCTGCAATCGCCTCTTCGTGTTTTCCTAATATGGCTTTGCTATTACCCCTATTGTAGTAAGCAAAAACAAATTCAGAGTTTAGTTCAATAGCTTTGTCGCAGTCTGCAATTGCTTCTTCGTGTTTTCCTAATATGGCTTTGCTATTACCTCTATTGTAGTGAGCGAGAGCAAATTTAGGGTCTAGTTCAATTGCTTTTTCGAAGTCTGCAATCGCCTCTTCGTGTTTTCCCAATGTAGCTTTGCTACTACCTCTGTTATTGTAAGCATCAGTAAATATGTTCGTATTGCGTAACATATATTCAGCTAATTTATATATATAGGGATATTCTTTTTCAGATATCATACCACTCGGATGTGCTTCGTTATCTTTATTAGCTGATATGTTCAAATTAGTTTTAGGGTTAAGGCGTAGGGTTAAGTTTAAGATTTTGAGAAGGGGATAAATGTACCGAGAGGCTTCAATCACATCATCATAATCTCTGATTGCTTCTTTATGCTTTCCTTTTTGTTGCTTCTCCAATCCTTGAATAAACTTATTGGTTACATAAAATACCGTAAATATGAGAAGCAAAACTAAAAAGACGATAATGAGATCAACACCCAAGGCAATGACGATGCAAGCCAGCACAAAACAGGTTATGAGAATCAAAATTAAGCGGTCACGAAATTCCAATGAACCATAAAAGCAAATTA
>JAPOSK010000539.1 GCA_026709725.1 Paracoccaceae bacterium
CTAAGTCCGCCAGCGCGGCTTCGCGCGCAGTCTCGGTGAGCTTGTCTGTCATCTTCATTTCTCCCGCATGATCAGGCACAGACTTTAATATGTACCCACTCGTGGTTGATCTTGCTACCTCATGATCGGTCCTGGCATCAACATCAAGCACCGCTACGATGATCCGGCCGCGTGCCCGGCAACCCCTTTATACAAGCGATCGCATATGACCCAAGTGGCTTTACCATTAGGATTTAACCGCTTGCGGGACATGAATAAACGCGAAGCAGCTATCTTTCAAAGGGGAATTATATACTTGACTAGCCGGGGCGGGGTTTCCGGTCCCGTTTCGGAATGCGGATCGACGGATCGGACCGCTTCACCGCAGAGAACATGGCGCGGGCAACGCGCTCCGGGCTGGCGTCGATCCTCGCCAGTGCAGGCTTGGGATGTCGCCCGCGTGGGTGCTTGGATCCGGTTTTAAAAGATATTTTTTAAAACGCCACACTAAGGAGCAATCAAAAGCAGCGACAACGTCAGCTTAGGAAGCTATGCGTCGAGTCGTTTAACTAATTTTTGACAGTACACGTTGTCAGGTTCACTATCTATTCCATGTCGAGCGATGTCGCGTGCGCGCTCGTCGTTTCCCACATTTAAGTGCAGCCAAGCCAAACGGGAGCAACCAGTCGCTGTCAAATCGCTCAAACAGCGATCCATTTCCTTTATAACCTTCTGAAGAATATCCCTGACTTCAGAGGACCATGCCTCTTCAATACTGTCCGACTTTAATTCTTTGATTCTGTTATTCAAGTGGTTCGCGTAGTTCTCTAGTTTTTCAGCATTCGAGGAGGAAAGCAGGGCAGCCTCGCATAGCGCGTGGATCTCTTCAGTGGCGTCTTTACTGGCACGGCAAAGTGCTGCCAACTTGCACCATACTTCCTCCTTCTTTGAGGTAGGTGAAACTTCAAGGTATCGTCGAAGATATTGTTTAGCTAGGTCTTTCGCTTCCGTGGAATCGTAGGCCTCTTGAGCGAGATCCGCGAGAGATAAGAATGCAGTAGGCATCTTCTCCGCCAAGAACTCCATGACAGGTCTGTACTTTTCAAAAAGCTGCGGCTTCGTCTGCGCCTGAGAGGCGATGGACTTGTACAGATTCTCGATCCTAGGAAGGATCTTTTGTTTGGTGTTCTTGCCTCGACCTGGGCCGAACTCCATTAGTAGCTTGCGGTCTTCCTCAACCGATACCCGAAACTCACTCGCTCCGAGTTTGATCCCGCCAAAGATGGATGCTGCCAGAGGGACGCCCACAAGTACGTGATCTTTCTCCTCCGC
The DNA here is from genome assembly GCA_026709725.1 of Paracoccaceae bacterium. GTDB lineage: Bacteria > Pseudomonadota > Alphaproteobacteria > Rhodobacterales > Rhodobacteraceae > MPNP01. The sequence goes on from JAPOSK010000539.1 coordinate 1,312, forward strand.
ATCTAGTCGCTCTACCAGCGAAAACCGGTGCAGTTGATCCAGTGCCTCCGCGACGTTGAATTTATCGTTCCCAGGCCTAAGAAGTACCGCCTCGATTGCTATTTCAGGAACAAATACCTTCCAACTCGAAAGCAATAGGAAGACCCTCCGGGCACCCGGAGATAGAGCACCAAAAGTTCTCTCGAATAGTGCACGAAGAATATGGTCCGAAGTTGCCATGATCCGTTCTGGTGTCTCTGCGCGACCCTGCTCGGCAACTCGTCCAAGCATGATTCGCATAACGTATGGATGCCCGTCTGACTCGGAGATCAGCTGTCTCTTATATTTCGAAGTAATCAACCCACGGATATCGAGTCTATCGGAATGCCTATCGATGAGTAATGCTGCTTGTTCGTCGGTCATGCCGCCAATTGTGATCGGAAAGTCGGCGCTGAATTCACGGATTCGAGTGGTAATCAATACCTTGTTGGGTAGCCTCACATGAGTGTCTAACCAGGCATAGACGTCCGCAGGGTTCTGCACGGTCTCGAAATTATCCAGGACAAAGATGGTGTTTCCAGCCGCGCCATCTCGAAGACAGCCTTCGAAATAGGCTGTAGCATTGAAATCTGAAGAATTTTTCCTCTGTGGCTGTAAGAGATCAACAGCTGCTCGCGAAATGTCGTGCTGGTTTATAACCCGAGGCCGAACCGCCTTTGGCCCTGACTCCAATAGGTCAATGTCACGGGCACTAATCCAAAGAATGACTTCATAGGGCAAGTCAGATTGCTTCGCGATCGCATGGAGGGCAGCTATCGTTATGGTAGTCTTGCCAATCCCGCCAGGGCCAGTTAAAGATATGACTGGATGCCGGTCTGTTTGTAGAAGCTCCCTTACAACCGCGCCCACCAAGTCTTGCCTAGAAACGTAGTCATCAAGTACAGGCGGGACGTTCGCGTGAGTCTGCCCGAATGGTTCGAGTACATCATCGCCTTCGGTATCGCTGGGTGGAAGCTGGCCAACCGGTAAAGACCAATTACTAACATCTTCACGTGATCGATCGTTAGAAATATACGACAGAAGTTCAAATGTCCCATTCTTGTGATCGCCGTTTGGAAGTGCAATATCATGGAGGTTGGGGTCACTGAATACGAGACTGACACGTACAGGGGTGTCATCTAGGTAGACATACACGCCATCACGCAGTTGCTCAGTATTCGTTCGCTTCAAATAATCGAAACAAGAAGTCTCGCCGGAGAGAGGCGAGACCCTATATTTTCCTGATAGATTTTTATGAAGATAAACCCAAGGAAGATTGAATAGTTGAAGATTTTCTTCTAGCGCTGCTAATGCTATTTCCAAAGATCGGCATGCCTGACTTTGCTGTATAATTGTTGTTGCACCATGCCCACGTGTTTGATTTCGGATCTGCACTCCAATTTCAAAGAAACGGCGCAAAGCAAGACGTGTACCCAGCTGGATCTCGGAACCGACTTTTCCGGCGGCAGCCGCCAATTTTGTGACAGCAGAATGTCGCCAGTCGTCCAGACCAACCCGCTCGTTTAGGTCTTTTACTACGTCCTGAGAGCCGGGCAAGAAGAACTGCGCGGCCGGTCCGCCCAGAACATTATTCAACACACCAACCCAGTCTCCAATGGAGTTGGCGCGAACAAGGGTGTGTTCTTGAGAATAGCGATTGCGGTCTGTGTCATCGGCCACGCATGCAATCACTCCAGCAGTGACCAGCTTTGTCAGATATTCCAACTTCAGCATCAGCGCATGAAAATAAGCGGAATCACTGTCCTCTTTATCGAGTTGGATGCGTTGGTCGATACCTTCGAAAATCGCTCGCATAGTCACTGCAAACCTGTTGCCAAACTTGCTGTCACGGCTTTAGGAGCGGCGCCCGAGGGTAACGTCCCGCATCACTTCGCTAGACTAGCATTTGACTTTACTAGAATATCCACCTAATCGATTCTACCCCATGGGTAGCGAACGGTCAAGCCACTACCCCCTCGGGCTTTCCCGGGATGTCTGGAAGCGTGAGTTCCTTCAGTCGGTCACGGAGCGTGCTGCCCCTGGTCCCGCCATCGGCAAACACCCTCGAGACCTCCCGATCCTGCACGTCGGCGGGGGGCAGATCGGGCGGCCTTCCACGTCCACCGCGAGGTGCCGCTTCCGTCCCCTGATCTTCTTGCCCGCATCGGACCCCGAAGGCCCGCCGCTTTCCGTCGTCTTCACCGATGGACTGTCGATGATCGCCCCCGTCGGCGCCAGGCGTAGAAACAGTTCCGAACCGTGGAAAACGGCGGATGACAGGGCGGCATCGGGCACCACTGGCACCCCGACGACAGCAGGGACCGGAGCGCATCGGCAAGTCCGTCGAGGGCCCGTCGCCCGGGGGCGGCCCGGCCTCGGGATCAGCGGGCCCCCCGCCGCATCCGTCAGATCGTCATGCGGACGGCCCTACTGCGGTCGGGTGGCCTCGCTCCACGCCATGGTATCCTCCTTCGTCGGTCTCCAATCTCCCGACAGAGGACCACAGCGCGAGGCCACACGAGACTTCAGGAACAGATACTGAGGGGCAGCATCCCTGCTGGCATTCGATGAAGTCACCGAGATGCTACAGGGCGGACTCGATGAAGTCTTGCCCTGAACTGGGGTTCCCGAACCGAGGCGCCGTCACGTCGCAAAGGCCGTATTCCCCCGCCAAATCAACCAAAACCTACCCAGTCGCCGTTAAACTAGGCCGTCCGCTGTGATCCCCGTCGTCACTACAATCTTGCCGGTCGATTTTCGGGCGAGCAGCATCT
>JAPOSK010000307.1 GCA_026709725.1 Paracoccaceae bacterium
GCGATGCGTGGGGCGGCTTCGCGCAGCACGGCCGGGGCCGGCCCCGCACCCTGATCGCTGAATGGCGCCCGCACGCCGGGCAGGAGGAGCCCGGGGGTGACGGGACGGGGATGAGGACGGGGGTGGTCGGTGACGACCCGGCCGATGGCGGCCCCATGGGTTCATGGACATCCCCATGGATCCAAATCCTTCACTGCCTCAATTCCGATCGCGGTCGCAAGTGAGAGGCAGTAGGCCTCATTCTCGACAGCTCCGCTCAGGTGGTGCGGGTTGTCAGGCTTGACGATGAGCGTTGATGGGGCGCCATCCATTGGAATCGCAATTTGGTCCCCGTCTCCGCCCAGGCCCGGTTTTGGGCGTCCGTCCGACCCAATCACGGCGAGGACGGATTTTTCCTCACCGCCCGCCAGGGAAAGACGGACGCCTTCCTCAGAAATGGGCGTCTGCGCAGATCGTCGAAGTGACGATGGAGAGCTTTTTCGGAATCCGGTTCGTCATAGAACTCCGTCAGCGGAACATATTCCCAGGCCCTGCGCGGGACCGGAGATCCAAAGGAAGGGCACCAGCCACATCGCCACCAATCTGTTCGAGAATGGTCAGAGTGTCCGTGCTCGAAAGCCCAAGATTGTGGGCGACCGCCGTTAGATGCTGCTCTTCGGGAAAAAGATTCGCAATCCAGGGGATGTATGACCTCAGGTGCAAAAAGGTTCTGTCCGAGTGGCATTGTCGTCGAAATTGGAAATGCATTCGGTGATGCCTGCCAGCGGGGATCATACCTGAAGGATGGACTCCCGTCCTCCCCAATCTCAAGCAAGCCAACACGGCATGTCTCGAAAAAGACGGGGATGTCCTTCATCGTGGAATGCTCAAATCGTACCCCTTTCCATCGCCGGAAGAATCGGTTCTTTCCGGTTCCTTCCCGAACAGAATGGTTTCCGGGCGAATCCTGAGGGTCTCCACAAGACGCTGAATGGATGAGAGACGTGTGTCCCTGGCCGCGTTCTCAATGTCGGATATCGTCGGTGCCGCAACACCGCTGACAAGTGAAAGATCCGTCTGGCGCAGGCCCTGTGCCAGGCGCTCGTTTTTGATGGCACGGCCAAACATATGTGCGAGTGATGTCTCTGTTGTCATGGTCACATCTGATTTAAGACATGTTTTATATTAGCATAAAATCCACGAAAGGAAAGATTGATTTCAAATATGTCTTAAATCTGAACTGTACGAAATGTCCTGGATCAGACTCTGTGCATATGAATGGAACGGCAAGAAGGCATCAGGCCTTGCAAAGCGACCACTCGAAGATCAGGACCACTCGAAAACCGATATCATATCGTGGGGTGCGCTCCGGTGATTTCTTCACTATTGCCGACATCAGGTCGGGCTCCCGGAGACCCGTCGCAGGGACCATTGACCCGACCCGCACCACTGACCGATTCCAGCCCGGATCAACTGGATCTGTCCGGCGTTTCAACTCTCACGATTCCCCCGATCATTGCAAATCTCATCTTCACTGAAATGTTGCACTGACATCGGCGCTGATCACTTTTCCGCGCCCTTCAGGACTCTGATGCGGAAAGGTCTTGGCCGCTGACATTCCTATTTTCAGCCAAGGCAGTGCAGCGGGCGGCTTTCACACAGTGTGGGGAATCCTCGCGCGTGCCGTCAGCCTGACCGGATATGGGTAAAGATCATTGGCTGTGCGGGTATTGCCTCAGCACACGGGAGCGAGATGTCGGCAGTTCCATCGGAACTGAACAGATCAAGCCCTCAGCCGGATACGACCCGTTCATCATCATGAACCGATGATCGGGCCAGCGGCATCAGCACGACGGAGATGGGCAGCAATCCGGTTGACTCCCGGCCTCCTGTCTTGATTGCAGCGAGATGTCACCTGGATTGACGCACCGCACTTGCAGTGGGGGTGGTGCGTCCTCTGACCTGAGGCGGTCAAGGGATCAGCCCCTGTCGGATGGGGACGATCTTCGGTCGTGTCGTCTGTGTTGAAAGAGTGACTTCGCGTGGGCTGTGTCCGTGAAGGTGCGGGTGACCGGAAGGGGAGTCTCCCGAGGTGATCCCGGTCTGAGGGTCTGGTTCGGAATCGGGACGGTCGCCGGGTTATGACTGGTAGAATGCGGTCCTGTCTCTGGCCATGCGTTCAAGCAATTCCGGTGGGGCAAAACGTTCACCGCAGGCGCGGGCAAGTGTGTTGCAGAGTGTGCGGACGGCTTCGGGTCCCGTGTTGTCAACCCAGCTGAAGGGCCCGCCGCTCCAGGGTGCGAATCCCCAGCCAAAAATGGCTCCGACATCTCCTTCGCGGGGATCTTCAAGCACGGTGTTCTGATAGGCATCCATGGCCTGGATGACTTGGATAAGCAGCAACCGCTGGCGAATCTGTTCGGTCGCGGGCTGGGACTCCATCAGGGGAAACTCCCCTGCCAGACCATCCCAGAGCCTGCCGCGGCGGCCGTTCCGGTCATACTGGTAAAAACCGGCCCGGCCCTTGCGGCCATAGCGTTCGAGATCACACATCCGCTCCACGACATGGTCGGCAGGGCTTGCGATATAGGCATCACCCATTGTCATGCGGGCTGTCCTGTTGATGCGCTTGGCGAGATCAAGTGATGTTTCATCAAGGAGTTGCAGGGGTCCCACTGGCATGCCAATCTGGCGGGCACTGTTTTCGATGAGTGCCGGGCGTATGCCTTCACCAACCATGCGCAGTGCCTCATTCATGTAGGGAATAATGCACCGATTGGCGTAGAAATTCATCGCATCATTGACAAGGATCGGTGTTTTGCCAATCTTGCGGACAAAGTCGAAAGCGGCGCCAATCGTCGAATCGGTGGTTGCCCGGCCCCGGATGATCTCCACCAGCGGCATCCGCTCAACCGGGCTGAAGAAATGCAGTCCGGCAAAATTGTGCGGGTGCGGAAATGCTGATGCCAACCGGCTGATTGGAATCGTTGAGGTATTGGAATAGACCATCGTTTCGGGTCCGGTATGTGCGCCGATCCTGGCGAAAAGTTCGGCTTTGATCCCGGGGTCCTCAAACACCGCTTCAATGATGATATCGCAATCTGCGAGCGTGGTCATATCGTGATCGGTCGTCATCCGGGCCAGGGTTGCATCGGCTTTCTTGCGGTCGATGCGTCCCCGTTCGCAGTGTCGGGCCAGTCTTTGGGCAATGCCCTCTTTTGCCTTGTCGGCTGCTGCCTGATTCCGGTCAAGCAGGAGAACATCCAGACCGGCTTCGGCTGCCGCCATGCCAATGCCCGAACCCATCATGCCGGCACCGACGACACCCAATTTTGTCATGGAGCGCGGCTTCAGATCTGTGGGCTTCCTGACGCCTCGGTCCAGTTCTTTCTTACTGATAAAGACCGAGCGGATCATCGTGGAGGGAGAAGGATCCTCCATCATTCGCGTAAAGGTCCTGGCTTCATTGCGAATGGCAGCATCAAAATCCAGCAGCAACCCTTCATACATTGTCTTCAGGGCGGCTTTCGGGCCGTGGTAGAGGCCCTGGGTCCTGCCGTTCAGCATGCAGCTGACTCCTGCAAAGACCGGGCCGCCATCCCGGTGATAGGGCCCGCCTCCCGGCGGACGGAATCCGGGGCGATCCCAGGGTTTGATCGTTGCCTCAGGTCCGGCCATGTGAATCCATTCAGTCGCAGCATCAATCAGATCATCCTCGGCCACGACATCATCAACCAGATTGGCAGCCAGGGCCCTGGCGGGTGGCAGCAGTGTGCCCTCAAGAACAAACGGGGCTGCATCGCGGAGACCGAGTCGGCGGACCAGCCGGGTTGTCCCGCCGGCCGCGGGAAAGATCCCGACCTTGGCTTCCGGCAGGCCGATCATCCCGCGTGGGGTGTCTGCCATGATGATCCGGTGGCATGAAATCGACAACTCATAGCCGATCCCGACGCAGTAGCCCTTGACAGCAGCCACAACGGGTTTGCCGCAATCCCCGGCTGCAGCCCCACCGTGTTCAATACGCCGGAAGATGCCGTGGATTGACATCATTTTCTCATAGATGGCCCTTGCAGTCCCGGGCGTGCCGTCATTCTGCATCTCGGCAAGGATGG
>JAPOSK010000008.1 GCA_026709725.1 Paracoccaceae bacterium
GGCCCCTAGATCAGCGCCTACCTCTCCTGATTGCTCCAGACAGTCTGTCTCATCTGCCCCGACAGCAACGGATCACCGTTGCTGTTCAGTTGGTGGAGGGTGGGCTTTTGTCGCAACGCAGGGCCCAGAAAATCACGGGTGTTGCCCGTGACACCATCCGTTGTCACCTCAAGAGGTGCAGCGATAAAGAGCACAGGACCTAAGCATGGCACGACAGAATTTTTTGCTGGGCAAAGGAGAGAGACTGACAGCCGGCATTGTTGTCAGACGGGGAGGAGCACCCAAAGAGGCACCATACCCCATCGAGGAAGCCCGGGGTCGCCTTGCACCGATGCTGGCCGGTGCGGTCGCAATGATTGACACGCTGCCCGATGCCGCCTGCCCAAGAGATGAAGCGGTCATCTCCCTTACGCTCCACCCCGAATACATTGCCAAGTCATACTTTCCGGACAGCCTCCTTCAGGATGTCGGCATTGAGGTGGTGGGCAGCCGACCGCGGGAAATCACGCCTGAGAAACGATCACGACAACGGAAGCCCGAAAAAACGATCACGACGGAACTCTTTGCGAGGGGAAAGCGGTCATCCATACGAAGCTGGGGTCAGGACTTACCGTCCTGGCCAACCGAGCGCATGGGCAGTAATGTGCTGCCCTCCATCGAAACGATCGTGGCCCCGGCCCCGGAGGACAAGATCAAGGGCCATCTTCCTTCCAGTGGTCATATTGTGCTGGAGATCGTTCTTCACGCAAGTTAAATGGAACTGATGCAGGATTTTGCCGCCTACCTTGACGGATTGGAGATTGACACCAAATTCGGGAAAAAGTTCTTTGCAAAAGGACTCTGCTTCCAGGAACTTGACGCGCCAGCGGAACGCGCGGGTGAGATTGCAGCCTTTACCGGTGTCCGTGTTGTGCGTCCAATGCCGGGCCTTCGGACAGTCCGGCCGCTGGTTCGCTCGTCAGCGATTCCAAACCAGAGAATTCGTCTGCCGAACGATCCTCCGGCATCAAATGATGTTCGGGTGGCGATCTTCGACGGTGGCATCCCGGCAGACCATCCCCTCACCCGATGGGTCACGCCTTTTGAGTTTCCAGGGATGAGGCCAGCACAAAAGCACTATTTGGAGCACGGAGTGGGTGTGTCTTCGGCAGCTCTTTTTGCGAGCATTGACCCGGCAAAGACCCTGCTTCGCCCGTATTCCTTTATTGATCACTATCGCGTGATTGATGATGATCCAAGTCTAGATGTGCATGAACTGTATAAGGTCCTGGAACGTATTGAGAGTGTTCTTGAAAGCCAGAACTATGACTTCGTCAACCTGAGTCTTGGTCCAAATCTTCCAATTGAGGATGACGAAGTCCATTCCTGGACAGCTGTACTGGATGAACGCCTTGCGCGCGCTTCGACATTGACGATGATTGCTGTCGGAAATGATGGAGAAGGGGACACAATAGCTGGCCTTGACCGGATTCAGGTTCCCGCCGATTGCGTCAATGCAATGGCAATCGGAGCCTGTGACTCGCCCGATGGAACCTGGACACGCGCACCTTACAGCTCAAAAGGCCCGGGGCGCAGTCCGGGGTTCGTCAAGCCTGATCTTGTGGATTTCGGGGGCGTAATCAGCCGACCGTTTGCTGTTGTTGCTCTGGACATACAACAGTGGCGACTCGCAGGTATGGAAGGAACATCATTTGCGGCCCCAAGTGTTCTGCGTCTTGGAGTTGGTGTTCGGGCACATTTTGGGAGGAGCCTCAATCATCTTGCGATCCGGGCATTGCTCATCCACACCTGCGAATGCGGCGTGGAGGATTTCACCGAGATTGGGTGGGGACGTGTGGCACGCACCCTTGATGAGGTGGTTCTGTGTGACGATGACACAATACGCGTTGTCTATCAGGGAGAAATCTCCCCAGCGAAGTATATCCGCGCCTTGATCCCAATTCCATCAAGCCCGATCCCGGGGCTTGTGTCCATTACGTCAACGATCTGTTTCCAGCCCCAGACCGACCCTCACCATCCCGGAAACTACACCCGTGCGGGCCTTGAAGTGACGTTCAGGCCCCATGATGGCAAATTTTCTCGCAGCGAACAGATGCACCCCAATTCAGCAAGATTCTTTGGCTCAAGACCACCTGGTGCGACAGAACACGACTTGCGCCGTGATGCCCACAAGTGGGAAAACTGCCTGCATGGGTCATGTCGAAAGCGTGGCAGCTCTCCGAAAAATCCGTGCTTTGATATCCATTACAATGCACGACTTGAAGGTCGGGGCTCTACTCCGGAGGATAAGCTCCCCTACGCCATGGTCGTGAGTGTTCATGCCGCCGGTGTCAGTGACCTCTATGATCAGATTGTCCGCAAGTACGCGGCCCTAATTGAGCCGCTTCGACCGGTGTTGGAGATTCCGGTCTGGACATGATTTTGATTGCCTGCCCGGCCCTTCACTCCGGTTGCAGCCCGAGTACGACAGATGCAGGTTCTCAATGGCATCCGTGCCATCGCGGGAGCGAGGAAGGATGTGCCGGTGAATGTGGATTGGTGGAAGCCCCGGGAGCAATCATTGCCTGATTCCGGCCCACATTCATTGCCCCTTCCGGTCTGAGGTGCAACAGCCCGTTTTGCGGACTCCCTGTCGGCATGTTTCCATTCCGGGGAGTGACTGATGCCTTGATGAGGAGGCGCGTGGCAAGGGCAATGAATCGGGTGAATTGACAGGCATTCTGTGGGAGAATCCTGATATTCAGGGACAACATTGGCCTCAGATACTGACTGAAGGTTGTGCAGCTTGCTGCGAGGAAGGCGGTCTCTGCCTCGATCTGTGTCAGTGCCTTCGCTGACGCTGCTTGAGGATGACATAATACGCTCCCTTGCCGCCATGAGTGCCATGAGCGTGCTCGAAAAACGTGACGAGTGATGCCAGGTCACCTGTCGAGAGCAGCTGGACCACCCGGCGGTTCAGGACGCCCATCGAGTCAGCACTTCTGTCAGTGCTGTGCAGTCCCTTCCCGGGGATGATGAGCACGAGGCGAGCACCATTGCGTTGCTGACCGATCAGGAAACCCGCCAACAGGCGGTCGGCTTCATCCTGAACACAGCCATGGAGATCAAGATGTGCTTCGGGGTCCCATTTCCCGGCACGCAGACGGCGTAAATCTGCACGGGTGAGGGATCCGGGACGTTCCGGTTGGCGGCGAACGGGTGCCTCTGTCTTTGGTTTTGCCGACGGATGATCGGTGACATCCACCTCTTTCGGGATGTCGCTCGCGGGGTTGGACCCGGCAAGAAAACTGTTCCATTCGGTCTGATCCTCTGCGCTCAGTTCTGGCGGTTCGGCTTTCTTCTGATCAGACTGTCCGGGCGCAATGAATTCCTGCCATGCACGGACATCATCATCGTTCAGGGATGGTCCATGACCGGATTGATCGGCAGATGGGTGCTGTGCCATTCCATGCCACCGGAGGTTGGTTATCGACGCACGATACCATGCACACCCTGACCCGGAATCAGGGTCCTGGTGTGACTGCCCGACCATTTGGAAAACCCTGATTTCATGAGCGTCTCCCGACTGCCGACACTGCGAGAATTATATGCGATCAAAGCCAGGAGTAAAGGTCCCCACTTCCGGTTTTCCAGTCTGAGGTGCAACGCCCGGGGGTCAAACCGGAGCAGGAGCGGAGCCCGTAGCTGAATGCCCGATTGAAACATTGTCCATCGCTTCGACCAACCCTCGTCTCGCAGAGCGTTTTATGCGATCTTCGCCGCACCAATTGGTGATTAGATTGGCGGTTTTGAGTGTTTTTCACCATGCTTCACTAGTTCATGGATTTGATCATCGGGAAAATTGTCACTCATTTGACGCCCTTCAGATCAGGTCCTGATGAGGGCGCAAGAGTGAAACAGTCCCGGACAGGCCATGGCGTGTGTCCCAAAGCGCAAGCAAAGCTTTGGCATCCAGGGGCGGGTTATCCAGTCGCATGCGCAGACCTTTCACGGCTTTGGCTGCACGCACCGAATCCAAATCAATTGTGTCCACAATGAAATCATCCGCTGTTGCGATTTCAATCGCGTG